>URDZ01000048.1:0-14521 GCA_900546725.1 uncultured Collinsella sp.
GGAGGCGGCCCCAATGGCTTTCTCATATCGTCTTTGGATGTAAGATTCGGCCTGTCAAAACTTACATCTCAATTGAGAATAGGCGAAATTGCGTGCGATTATCTGCTTGTATGCAACTTTGCTGACGTGTTGTTGGTAAGTCTAAGTTCGCAACGGGTTCTTGGCAGAGGATTGACCGGGATTGTGAATTGCGACTCTTCGAGACGCGGCACCGAGGCCTTCCTGGATAAGTCCGTGAGGCTGCCGCTCAGGTCAAGTTCTGCATGGCCGTATTCTTCGATTATGCAGCCAGGGTGATTCTCGTCTGGTAAAACTGGCCGCGAAGTGATTATCACTCGACGTGTCTCAAGTGACTCATTAGTTTCCACGCGTTTCTCTATCATGTAATCGCTACGTCATGCGGTCGTTCGCACGGGTATCATGTTGAAAGCGATTTCAACGACGGGGGTACTCGTGGTAAAGATGAAGGATGTCGCCGAGCTGGCGGGTGTTTCGAACGCCGCGGTTTCGCGCTATCTCAACGGTGGATATATCTCGGCTGATAAGGCCGAGCGCATTAAACAGGCGATCGAGCAGACCGGCTATGTGCGGTCCAACCAGGCTCGTGCCTTGCGTACCGGCTCTACCAAGCTCATCGGTGTCATCGTGCCTAAGATTAACTCCGAGTCGGTGAGCCGAATTACCGCAGGCATTGGCCAGGTGCTTGGTCGCCGCGGGTATCAGATGCTGCTCGCCAACACCGACAACGTTGCCGAGCGTGAGCTCGAGTACCTCGACTTGTTCCAGAACCACCCGGTCGATGGCATCGTGCTGGTAGCGACCATGATTACCGATGAGCATCGTGCGGCTATTGCATCGTGCCGCGTGCCCATTGTGCTGATTGGCCAAAACGTCGAGGGCGCGGCCTGCGTCTACCATGACGATTACGAGGCGGCATATGAGCTGGGCCATGCGCTCGTGGGGCGCGTGGAGGGAAAGATCGCCTACATCGGTGTTACCGAAGAAGACCGCGCCGCGGGCTACGACCGACGCCGTGGCTTTGAGGCAGGCTTGCTGGCTGCGGGGGTTGTGCTCGATCCCCACCTGGTGCGTCGTGGCTCCTTCACGCTCGACTCGGGATATCGTGCGGCGCGCGAGTTGTTGGCCGACGTGCCCGACGTCTCGTT
The DNA here is from genome assembly GCA_900546725.1 of uncultured Collinsella sp. Classification (GTDB taxonomy): domain Bacteria; phylum Actinomycetota; class Coriobacteriia; order Coriobacteriales; family Coriobacteriaceae; genus Collinsella. The sequence continues at coordinate 1,167 of URDZ01000048.1, forward strand.
TATCGCCTGCGCGACCGATACCATGGCCGCCGGCGCCCTGCGCGCTCTTGATGAGGCGCGTGGCGTGGGCGAGGGCTTACATCGCGTGAGCGGATTTGGCGACAACGCGTTTTTGCGCGCGCTGACGGGCGGCATTCCCACCGTCCATTATGGCTATCTGACCAGTGGCGTCGAGGCCACCAATATGCTGCTCGACACGCTCGATGGCGTGGAAGGGGAGGGCGGCCTGCGTACGCTCAAGCTCGGTCATCAGCTTATGAATGTCTAGGTTTTGGGCGCCCGCCGCTATCTTCGGACCACTGTTATTTGTCCCAAACTACCTTTCACCGGCGAAAATCTACCGTTTACCGCTATATGAAAACGATTACAGTAATATGAAACTGAAAACGATTACAGTGTAAGTGTCAAAGATGGCCGGGTGTAAAACGCCCGTTAGACGAAAGGGAAGTCATGGACTACCGCAAATCAGCCCAAGAGGTGCTCGACAACATCGGTGGCGCCGGCAACGTCGTGTCGGCCGCGCATTGCGCCACGCGTCTGCGCCTGGTGATTGCCGACAACGCAAGGGTCGACAAGGAAGCCATCGAGAATATCGACGGTGCCAAGGGCGTCTTTGAGGCCCAAGGCCAGCTCCAGATTATTTTTGGCACCGGTACCGTCAACAAGGTCTATGACGAGTTCATCGCCCTCGGCGGCATCAATGCTGCTTCCAAGGCCGAGGTCAAGGAGGCCGCGGCGCAGCAGCAGAACATCTTTATGCGTGCCATTAAGGTGCTCGGCGACGTCTTTGTTCCCATCATCCCCGCCATCGTGGCTTCGGGCCTGCTGCTGGGCATTATGAGCGCCCTCAACTTTATGGCCTCCAACGGCTTTATCGCGCTCGACACCAATAACTTTATCTACAAGATCGCCGACCTGGTCTCGGGCACGTCCTTTGGCATTCTGCAGATCCTGATCGGCTACTCCGCCGCTAAGGCCTTTGGTGCCAACCCGTATCTGGGCGCCGTCGTCGGTGGTGCGTTCATCAACTCCTCGCTGCAGAGCGCCTACACGGTTGCCTCCGAGGGCGTGCAGACCATGGTCACCGTCATCCCCGGCGTGTACGGCTTTGAGTGGGTCGGCTATCAGGGCCACGTGATCCCCATCGTTATCGCCTGCGCCATTCTGGCCTTTTTGGAGAAGCGTCTCCACAAGGTTGTCCCCGAGATGTTCGACCTCTTTGTGACTCCGCTCGTCTCGGTGTTCGTGACCGTGCTCGTGACGCTCGTTGCCGTCGGCCCCATCTTTGTCTGGGCCGAGAACGCCATCCTCGGTCTGATTCAGGCCCTGCTGACCCTGCCCTTCGGCATCGGTTCCTTTATCGTCGGCCTGTTCTATGCCCCCACGGTCGTCACGGGTATCCACCAGATGTACACCGCTATCGACCTGGGCCAGCTCGCCCAGTACGGCGTGACCTATTGGCTGCCCATTGCTAGCGCTGCCAATATCGCCCAGGGTGGCGCCGCGCTCGCCGTTGCCTTTAAGACCCGCGATGCCAAGATCAAGGGCCTTGCGCTTCCTTCGGCTCTGTCCGCCTTCATGGGTATTACCGAGCCGGCCATCTTTGGTGTGAACCTGCGTTTCTTTAAGCCCTTCATCGCCGGCTGCATCGGCGGCGGTTGCGGTGCCCTGGTCTGCGCGCTCACTTCGCTGGCTGCCTCCGGCACGGGCGTTACCGGTATCTTCGGTATCCTGCTGTGCCTGGCCCAGCCCGTGCAGTACGCGATCATGTTTGCGGTCGCCGCGCTGGTTTCCTTTGCTATCTCGTTTGTCCTGTACAAGGACGAGCCCAAGGCTTCCGAGCAGGCCTAAGAGCTTTTGATTGAGGGGATGCCCGCGGGTCGTATGCTCGCGGGCGTTTCCCGTATCTGGTGCCGATCTCTGGTGCCTTGTTACTTTCGATCCGTTAGGACTTTGATATGTCTAATGCACTTGGTCGTGACCTCGCAAAACTGGTCGCCGCTGTTGACGCCGCCGCCTCTGAGTGCGGTCATGGCGCGTATGGCCAACGCTTCCATATTATGCCGCCGGCGGGTTGGCTCAACGACCCCAACGGTCTCTGCCAGGCGGGTGGCGTGTTCCATGCCTATTTTCAGTATGCGCCGTTTGATGTCGAGGGCGGCGTAAAGGCCTGGGGCCATGCGACGAGTCGCGATCTTATGACGTGGGACTACGTTGGCGCCCCGCTGCTGCCCGACGAGCCGTTCGATTGCCACGGCGTGTATTCGGGCTCCGCGCTTGCCGAGGACGGTCGCATTCGCGTACTTTATACGGGCAACGTTAAGCTTTCCGATTCGGACGGGACGTACGACTACGTCAATACCGGCCGCCGCGCTGATACCGTCTATGTGGAGAGCGTTGATGGCCTTGCCGGTCGGGAGTTCAGCCAAAAGCGTGTGGTGCTGGCTTCCGAGGATTATCCCGAGGATTTGACCTGCCATGTGCGCGATCCCAAGGTGTGGCGTGACGCGGACGGGCGCTATCACATGGTGCTGGGCGCGCGTCGTCGCGTGGATGGGCCGCATATCGAGAGCCGTTTTTGTGCGATGCACGGCGAGGGTGCCGGGCGCGATGTGGGCGAGATCCTGGTGTATGGCTCGGCCGATATGCTGAGCTGGGAGCTCGAGACCCGCGTTTGCACGCCCGAACGCTTTGGGTTTATGTGGGAATGCCCGGGGTATCTGGAGCTTGAGGCGGATGGCGGTGTGCCGGCGAAGTGGTTGTCCTTCTCGCCCCAGGGGCTTGAGGGCGGTCGTTGGGACCGCGGCAATGTGTATGCAGCGGGCTACATGCCTGTAACGGGCGACATTACGGGCGGCAATGACGCTTATGAGCTGGGCGAGTTCCGCCTGTGGGATGCCGGTTTTGACTTCTATGCTCCGCAGGAGTTTACGGCCGAGGATGGTCGCCACATTTTGATCGGCTGGATGGGCATGCCGGATGAGCCGACCTATGGCAACTACCCCACCGTGGCGTGCGGCTGGCAGCACTGCATGACGGTGCCGCGTGAGCTTACAGCCGGTGCCGGTGGCGTGGTGCTGCAGCAGCCGGCGCGCGAGATCGAGCTCCATTATGCCTCTGTGCGTGTGGGGGAGGGCTCGTTGGAGGTTGCTGGCGATACTTGCTTTGACGTTGTTGCCGACGGTGTCGACGGCGCGTTTGCCGCAACCGTTGATGGCGAGCTGAAGCTGGCGTTTGTGCCCGCTGGGGACGAACTGCCCTCGCGCTTTGAGATGCGATTTACCGATGAGGGTCGCGCTTCTGCCGGCTGTGGTCGCACCGTGCGCTGGGAGCCCGTCGACGAGGTGCGCAACGTGCGCATTGTCGGTGATGTTTCGTCGGTCGAGGTGTTTGTGAACGATGGCGCGCTCGTGTTCTCGACGCGCATCTATCCCGAGGCCTATGGCGTGACCGTTGACGCTCCGGGTGCGTGCGTGACCTATCACACGCTCAACATCTAGGTGATTCATCGCATATCGGCGCTATACTGCAGCCGTTGCCCACGATGCGGGGAACACCCGCATCGTGGGTTTTTGTTTTGAAGGGACGGTACCGCATGGGCGTACAGCAGCTAGAAGAGGCCTGGGCTTTGAGGACCGGCGCGCGTGAAGCGCGGTTGCTCGCGGCCTCGCATGTGCCAGCAGCGTTGTCGCAATTGGGGATTGTGCGCCCCGGTGACCGCCTGGTTGCGTTTGCCGATGACTTTGCCGATGCGTTTGCGCACGGCTTTGATGCCTGCGACGTGGCTATGGTGGGCGAGCCGTCGGTTGCGGCGTTTGCTGCTGCGTCCGAGGGCTTTGATGCTTCGTTTGATGCCGAGTGGCCGCACCTGTGGTGGTTCGTTAACTCTATCGGCGGGTTTGGTCTTCGTGTGCCCGGCCTTCGCGCTCTGGGCCGCGCTGCTCGTGAGGCCCACGCGCTGTTTGTAGTGGATAACACGGTGGCGTCGGCTTTTGGCTGCGATTCGCTGCGGCTGGGTGCTGTGCTGTCGCTTGAAGCACTCGATCGCGTGTGCGCCGGCAAGGCTCCGCGCAAACTCGTTGCCGCTTCGGTGGCGCGCTCGCAGCTCAAACGCCATCATGTGGATGCTGCTGCCGAGTGCGCGCATGCCCTGCTTGAGGGCTGTGGCTTGGTCAAGCTTGATATGCCTGCTGACGAGGCCGGTGCGCTGGAGCGCGGGTTGGACTCGCTCGATGTCCGCATGCAGGCACATTTCGACCGCGCACGTGCGCTGGCCGAGTATCTGGCCGCCAACGAGATGGTGCGCAACGTGCGCTTTCCCGGACTGAGCTCGCATCCCGACCATGCGGTTGCAACGGGAATCCTCGAGCATGGTTTTGGCCCGGCAGTTGAATTTGACCTTATCGAGCGTAGCGCGGGAGAGCTGTTCGACGCTTTGCCGGGGGAGTTTCGCACATCGCCTGCCGGCGGCGCAACGACGCGCCTTTCGGCCCCACGCGGCAAACAGGGGAGCACCGTCCGCCTCTTCGCCGGCACCGACGACCCCTTGATCGTGGCCGCCACCCTAGATAATGCCCTCCGCAACTAGCTAAATCATCCTCAACTCCATAAGTTGCGGTGAAATAGGGATTGATTTACGGCTTTAACCGCATAAACAGTCCCTATTTCACCGCAACTTATGAGAAGGGGTTGTGTGGCTATAAGGCCCCGTCCCAAATGAGCTACTTTTTGATGCTGGCGATGAGGGCGTTGGCTTTGGTGGCGATGACGTTGTTGATGTCGGTCTGCAGCTCCTCGTAGGCCGCTATGGCTCGCTCGCCGGCGGGGGTGAGGGTGGATCCGCGGGCTCCGTCGCGCTCGATGAGCTTGCAGCCCAGCTGTCCTTCGGCCTCGTTCACAATGCGCCAGGCCTTGGAGTACGCCATGCCCATGCTCTTGGCGGCGCGGTTGAGCGAGTGCTCGCGGGCGATGCCCTGCAGCAGCAAGACGCAGCCGTGGCCGAACACGCCCGGCAGATCTTTGTCGCACGCTTGAATGACCAACTTTGCCGTCGTCTTGTACTCCATGTGCTCCACGTCTTCCCGCTAAAGTGTTTGCTGGGCAAACGCAAAGCCTGCGTCAAACCCTCGTGTGCTCTTCTTAAAACATGCATTGTAGCAGTCAAAGTGCGTTAAGATACTTCCCCAGTATTGGGCGCCCAAGGTTGGGCTGGGTCCTACGAGGCCTGCAGCCGACCGGTCGCATGGAAAAAGGAGAAACATGGCTACGTTCTTTCCCGGTGAGTCCCACACGTTTTCGGAGTATCTGCTGGTCCCTGGTTACTCGTCCTCGCAGTGCATCCCCAACAACGTCTCTCTTAAGACGCCGCTAACCCGCTTTAAGCGCGGTGAGAAGCCGGCAATCACCCTGAACATCCCCATGGTTTCCGCCATCATGCAGTCCGTCTCGGGCGTCGATATGGGTGTCGCGCTCGCTACCGAGGGTGGCCTGTCCTTCATTTACGGTTCCCAGAGCGCCGAGTCCGAGGCCGCTATGGTCAAGGCCGTCAAGGATCACAAGGCCGGTTTCGTTCAGTCCGATTCCACGCTGACCCCCGACATGACCATGGAGCAGGTCATTGAGCTCAAGGAGAAGACCGGTCACTCCACCATGCCGGTTACCGACGACGGCACTCCCAAGGGTAAGCTCCTGGGCATCGTCACCAGCCGTGACTATCGCCCCAGCCGCGATGACCACCAGACGAAGGTCTCCGAGTTCATGACCCCGCGTGAGCAGCTCATCGTGGGCGACAAGAACATCAGCCTCAAGGTTGCCAACGACGTCATCTGGGACAACAAGCTCAACGCCCTGCCCATCGTCGACGACAACGATCACCTCATGGGCATCGTCTTCCGCAAGGACTACGACAGCCACAAGACCAACCCCAACGAGCTGCTCGATAACGACAAGCGCTACATGGTCGGCGCCGGTATCAACACCCGCGACTATGCCGAGCGCGTGCCGCTGCTCATCGAGGCCGGCGCCGATGTCCTGTGCATCGACTCCTCCGAGGGCTTCAGCGAGTGGCAGAAGCGCACCATCGAGTGGATTCGCGCCAACTACGGCGAGGACGTCAAGGTCGGTGCCGGCAACGTCGTCGACGCCGAGGGCTTCCGCTTCCTGGCCGACTGCGGTGCCGACTTCATCAAGGTCGGTATCGGCGGCGGCTCCATCTGCATTACCCGCGAGACCAAGGGTATCGGCCGCGGCCAGGCCACCGCGCTGATCGACGTCTGCCGCGCCCGTGACGAGTACTACGAGGAGACCGGTGTCTACGTGCCCGTGTGCTCTGACGGCGGTATCGTCTACGACTACCACATGACGCTCGCCCTTGCCATGGGTGCCGACTTTATGATGCTGGGCCGCTATTTCGCCCGCTTTGACGAGAGCCCGACCGAGCGCGTCAACGTCAACGGCCAGTACATGAAGGAGTACTGGGGCGAGGGTTCTGCGCGTGCCCGCAACTGGCAGCGTTACGACCTGGGCGGCGCCGCAAAGCTCAGCTTCGTCGAGGGCGTCGACTCCTACGTTCCTTACGCCGGCTCCCTCAAGGATGGTGTGGGCGGCACGCTCTACAAGGTCAAGTCCACGATGTGCAACTGCGGTGCCCTCTCGATCCCCGAGCTCCAGGAAAAGGCACGCCTGACCCTGGTAAGCTCGACCTCGATCGTCGAAGGCGGCGCCCACGACGTAGTCGTCAAGGATTCTCAGCAGAGCGTTTCCTATCGATAAGGTAAGAGCTGCATATCAAAGGTTGATTCCCAACCACGTTATTTAGATAAAGCGAGATGCCCGCAAGTCGCAGGCATCTCGCTTGTCGTATTTGCTATCATCATCCAAGTTAACCTTAGGGTCGGTCGGCTTAGCTTTGTTTGCTACAAGTTCCGCACGCAAAGAAGAGCACTTAATGTGCTCTTCGTCTTGCGCAGGACTGTCCGCAGTAGCGAATAAAGCTAAGCCGACCGACCCCAGCTAAGATTAAAGGAGCTGATATGTGCGATTGCACAGATCATAAGGACGAGATTCCTGTCTACGACGCGCAGGCCATTGAGTCCAGGTGGATGAAGGCCTGGGAGGACTCCAACCTCTTTGCCGTCGACACCGACGACAGCAAGCCCAAGAAGTATGTGCTCGAGATGTTCCCGTATCCGTCGGGCGACCTGCACATGGGCCACGCGCGCAACTATACCATCGGCGATGCCATGGCCCGTCAGGCCCGCATGCGCGGCTACGACGTGCTGCATCCCATCGGCTTCGATGCCTTTGGCCTGCCTGCCGAGAACGCCGCCATCAAGCACAACACGCAGGCTGCCGCCTGGACGTATAAGAACATGGACCAGGCGCTCGCCACGATGAAGCGCATGGGCTTCTCCTACGATCTGGATCGCATGGTCAAGACCTGCAGCCCCGACTACTACCGCTGGGGCCAGTGGATCTTTGAGAAGATGTGGGAAAAGGGCCTGGTCTACCGTAAGAAGAACCCGGTCAACTGGTGCCCCACCTGTAAGACCGTTCTGGCCAACGAGCAGGTCACCGAGGGTAAGTGCTGGCGCTGCGGCACCGAGCCTGAGAAGCGCGACCTTGAGCAGTGGTACTACAAGATCACCGAGTACTCTCAGGAGCTGCTCGATGACTTGGAGAAGCTCCCCGGCTGGCCCGAGCGCGTCAAGCAGATGCAGGCCAACTGGATCGGTCGCTCCGAGGGCGCCGAGGTCGACTTTACCCTGTGCGACAAGGATGGCGAGCCCATCGAGGGCGACGAGGGCAAGATCACCGTCTTTACCACGCGTGCCGATACGCTCTTTGGCGTCTCCTTCTTTGTCCTGGCTCCCGAGTACGCCGGTCTGCACGAGCTCGTCGAGGGCACGGAGTACGAGGAGGCCGTCACCAAGATCGTCGAGGACTCCAAGCATATCTCTGCCGTCGAGCGTGCCCAGGGCACCCTCGAGAAGCACGGTGCCTTCACGGGCCGCTATGTGGTAAACCCCGTCAACGGCGAGAAGGTCCCCGTGTGGGTTGCCGATTATGTTGTTGCCGACTACGGTACCGGTGCCGTCATGGCCGTTCCCTGTGGCGACCAGCGCGACTTTGAGTTTGCCCGTAAGTACGACCTGCCGATCGTGCCGATCATCCTGGACGATGACGATCGCGCTGCCGTCGAGGCCAGCGGCGAGACCATCGATACCTTCCATGCCGAGACTGTCGACTGGGATTGCGCCCACGCTGCCGAGGGCACGCTCGTCCAGTCCGGCAAGTACACCGGCATGCGCGGCGGTAAGCACTCCGAGGGCGAGGCTGCCATCGTGGCCGACCTCGAAGCCATGGGCTGCGGTCGTCGCAAGGTCGAGTTCCGCCTGCGCGACTGGCTCATTTCCCGCCAGCGCTATTGGGGCAACCCCATCCCGGCTATCCATTGCGAGCACTGCGGCATTGTGCCCGTGCCCGAGGACCAGCTGCCGGTGACGCTGCCCGAGAACCTTGACCTGGGCGCCGGCGAAACCCTCGCCGAGTGCAAGGAGTTCTACGAGACCACCTGCCCGGTCTGCGGTCGCTCGGCCAAACGCGAGACCGATACCATGGACACCTTTACCTGCTCCAGCTGGTATTACCTTCGCTATACCGATCCGCACAACACCGAGCTGCCCTTCTCCCGCGAGGCCGCCGACCGTTGGATGCCCGTCGATAACTACATCGGCGGCATCGAGCACGCCATTCTGCACCTGCTCTACAGCCGCTTCTTTACCAAGGCGCTGCGCGACCTGGGCCTGCTGAGTGTGGACGAGCCCTTCACCAACCTGCTGTGCCAGGGCATGGTCAAGGACGAGAACGGCGACACCATGTCCAAGTCCAAGGGCAATGTCGTGCCTCCGAGCTCGGTCATCGAGCCCTACGGCGCCGACACCATGCGTCTGGCGATCCTGTTTATCGCCCCGCCCGAGAAAGACTTCGACTGGGATCCCAAGGCCGTTGAGGGCGCCAACCGCTTCATCAAGCGCGCCTGGCGTATCGTTTGGCAGCTCGTCCAGTCCGGCGACGCCAACGTGGCCTTCGACAAGTCCGCGCTCGACGAGGTTGCGATGAAGCTCTATCGCGAGCGTCACCGCACCATCGCCAAGTGCACCGAGGACTTCGATCGCGGCCAGTTCAACACCGCCATCTCGGCCGTCATGGAGCTCGTCAACGCGGCGAGCGCCTACCTCAACGCCACCGAGGGTACCGCCCGCGACAAGGCGCTGTGCTACGGCGTGGCTAAGGATATCGTGAGCGTCCTTGCCCCCATCTGTCCGTTCTGGGCCGACGAGCTGTGGCACGAGGCACTCGGCTGCGAGGGCAACGCCTACACCGCCGCCTGGCCCGAGTTCGACCTGGCCGAGTCCGTTGAGGACACGGTGCAGATCGTGGTCCAGGTGCTCGGCAAGGTCCGCGGCCGCGTCGACGTTGCCCGCGATGCCTCCAATGAGGATATGCAGGCTGCCGCCGAGGCCGCCGTCGCCAAGTGGCTCGAGGGCAAGACGGTCGTCAAGGCCATCTGCGTGCCCGGCAAGCTGGTCAACCTGGTGGTCAAGTAGGCACTGCGCGCTTAACTGACGCATAAAAGACGAGGGGCGATCCGGTTGGGTCGTCCCTCGTTTTGTGTTGTATGCCCTGCTTAGTCATTGCGTCGCAACGTTTTCTATGGGATGTGTACCAGGTCCCTAAAGTAAACGTTGCCCGTTGCCTCTTCGAACATCCATATGTTGAGGTAGATGTCGTTGAGGTCGTTGTTCACATCAAAGTCCGGGTCGTCGTAGGTGCCCACAAAGGTGAGCATGGCGCGCGTTTCCTCGCCCGCTGCGACCTGCTGGTGCATGTGCACATCGCGGACCACGCCGTTGACGTAGGCATAGGAGTCCACATCGCCAAACATCATGTCGACACCGGTGTTGTTGGTCACCGTAAAGACGAGCGCGGCGTCGCCGTAGCCATCGGTGTCCTTGCCCACGCAGGTAACATGGACGTTCTCGTCTGCCTCAAGGTCGATGGGGAACTGTTCTTGGGAATCGGGACCTAAGCTCTGGGGATCGACGATGTCCTCGTCTATTTTGTTGAAGCTCGCCGGGGGTTCGGTTTTCTCGATGGCTTTGGTGCTGCCAAGATCCGGTTCGCATGTTCCGGTTTTGCCATTTGCGTTGCCGCAGCCCACGAGGACCAACGAGCATGTTGCGATGGCGAGCGCAGTCATGCAGAGGGTGTCTAGGCGTTTCATAGGTGCCTCCTTGCCGTAGAGGATTTGAAAAGGTTCGTCCTTGCGCGACTTGCTGGCTGGCTTGTTGCAGAATGTCCCTTAGCGTAAGTCTGATCGATAGGGGCTCGGGGAGGAATGCCCTTGGGGTCCGAACGGGCCTGTGGATTGGGACGCATGGCCCGTTTTGGGGCTGTTGAGGGTGCGCCGCATGGGGTTCCTCGACCAATTGTCCTATTCTTGTGGAGAAGCTGTGCGCACGCTGACCTGCAGATTCGTACTGTGCTTGCACGTTTCCGCAGCTATTGGTATAGTTTGCTTGCAAATGAAGTTGTAATTGAAAGAAGTGGGGTTTCGGCCCCGCTTCTTTTTTGTATGGATGGAGGTGCCGCAATGGTCAAGACCAAGACCGAGCAGGCGATCATCGACGCGCTCGAGGCCGTCGCTCCCCAGCACGATGTCGACATCGTCGACGTCGAGCTCGTGGGTGCCACCAAGGCCCCCTGCGTGCGCGTGCGTATCGAGGGTGCCGAGGGTCAGAGCCTATCGCTCAACGACGTCACGGCCAACACCAAGTGGGTCGGCGATGTGATTGAGGAGCTCGACCCCATCTCCTCGAGCTATACGCTCGAGGTGTCGAGCCCGGGTATGGCGCGCCCGCTGCGCCGCCCGAGTGACTTTGCCCGCTTTGTGGGCGAAAACTGCGAGCTCACCTCCACCGCCACCGAGGGCCGTCGCAAGTACGCCGGCAAGATTGCCGCCGCCACCGAGACGAACGTGACCCTCGAGCTCGAGGACGGCGAGTCCGTTACCCTCGATTTTTCTGATGTTAAAAAGTGCAAGTTGAAGCCCACCTATGACTTCAAGCCCGCGAAGGAAGGAAAGTAAGATGGCAGCATCCGACATGATGTCCGCCCTGATGGAGCTTTGCCAGGAGAAGCACATCGACCAGCTCTACCTGATCGACCGCCTGGAGCAGTCGCTCGCCAAGAGCTATGCCGAGATCCTGCATCTTGAGTGGGGCGCCAAGGTGACCATCGACCGCACCACCGGCAAGATCTACGTCTACCGCCTGGAGCCGATCGACGATTCCATGGACGAGGAGGGCAACTTCACCGAGTTCGAGGAGATCGACGTCACCCCCAAGAACACGAGCCGTATCGCTGCCCAGCACGCCAAGGCCGAGATCAACGCCATCGTGCGCAACTCCGCCCGCGAGCAGATCTACGAGGAGTTCTCCGGGCGCATCGGTGACCTCATCAGCGGTACCGTGCTGCAGTCCACGCCCGACTTCACGATCGTCAAGATCCGCGAGGGCGTCGAGGCCGAGCTGCCGCACTTCGATCAGCGTCGTTACGAGAACGAGCGCAACGAGCGTCCGATGGGCGAGCGCTACCTGCACAACCAGCACATCAAGGCCGTGATCATCGACGTTCGCGACCCCAACTCCAACCTGCAACCGGTTCGCGGCGAGCACAGCCGTCCGCCGATTGTCATCTCCCGTACCCACCCCGAGCTCATGCGTCGTCTGTTTGAGCAGGAGGTGCCCGAGATCTACGAGGGCACCGTCCAGATCAAGTCGATCGCCCGCGAGCCCGGCCAGCGCTCCAAGGTCGCCGTCCACTCGCTCGACGACCGTCTGGATCCCGTGGGCGCCTGCGTCGGCCCCAAGGGCAGCCGTGTTCGCGCTGTCGTGGGCGAGCTCCGTGGCGAGCGCGTCGACGTCATCCTGTGGGATGCCGATCCTGCCGTCTACGTCGCCAACGCCCTGTCGCCCGCCAAGGTTACCCGCGTCCTCATCGACGAGGAGAAGGCCTACGCCGGCGTCATCGTGCCCGACGACCAGCTGTCCCTCGCCATCGGCAAGGAGGGGCAGAACGCCCGCCTCGCCGCGCGCCTGACCGGCTGGCACATCGATATCAAGTCCGAGACGCTTGCCGCCGACATCCTCAAGAACGTTCCCGTTCACGAGGAGCCCGCCGCCGACCTGATCGGTGACGAGGAGGACGAGGACGTCCGCCGCTGCGAGTATGTGTCCGAGGACGGCATCCAGTGCCGCAACCAGGCTCGTCCCGGCTCCCGTTTCTGCGGTGTCCATGACACCGACGCCTTCGATGATGCGGAGGACCTGATCTAGCGCGCGGTCGCGCCGGGTAGGTCCCGGTGCATCTCCCACGCTCGTTCAGTCTCTAGGCACCCAAGGTGCCAGAAAGGGTAGGTGAAGTCATATGGCAAAAGTCCGTGTGTCCACCCTGGCCAAAGAGTTCGGCATGACCTCCAAGGAACTGATGGGTCATCTCGCCGATATGAAGATTCCCGCTAAGTCCGCTTCCTCCACCCTGGAGGACGCCTACGTTGCCATGGTCCGCAAGCAGCTCGCCTCGGTGATCGAGGCCCGCGCTCAGGAAGTCGAGGCCGCCAAGCAGGCCGAGGAGCAGGCAGCTGCCGCCGAGGAGGCCGCACGCGCCGCCGAGGCCGAGCGCGAGCGCATCGCCGCCGAGAAGGCACGCGAGGAGGAGCGCCGCCAGTTTGCCGCAGCCCAGGCTGCCGAGGAGGCCGCCCGCGCCGAGGCTGAGGCCAAGAAGAAGGCCGAGCAGGAGCGCCTTGCCCGCGAGAAGGAGGAGGCTGCCCGCGAGGCCCAACGCCGCGCCGTTCCCGCTTCCGACTCCGGTTCGCGCTTCCGCTCGCTGCTCGACCAGATCGCCGCACAGGAGACCGTGCTCAAGGAGAAGAAGGACGCCGAGGACAAGGCCAAGGCCGAGCGCGCCGCAGAGCGCGGTAACCGTCGTGGCGGCAACAACGACCGCCGCGGTGGCCGTCGTAACGATCGCAACGCTTCCGACAACAACTCCGAGCGCAACGCCTCCGAGAGCCGTCCGCACAGCCATCGCACCAACGCCAGCAACAACGTCGCTGCCGGCATGGACTTCCCCAACCCCGATAAGCAGGGCAAGGGCAAGAAACGCAAGGGCGGTCACAACAACGAAGAGGACCACTACAGCCGCATGGCTCGCGAGGCCGAGGAGTACAGCCGCGAGAAGGTGCTCGAGGAGGCTCGTGCTGCCGTCGAGGAGGCCTCTCGCGAGTCCACCGG
>URDZ01000049.1:0-14306 GCA_900546725.1 uncultured Collinsella sp.
ATCGCGACGTGTCGGCGGGCGATGCCGAGCGCCTGCGCTCGCGCACGCTGGGCCTGATGCTGGAGGATACGGCGCTCGAGCTGGGTGCGATGGCGCTGAGCCCGCTGTCCAAAACCGAGTACGCGCTGGCGGCGCCGGCGCTTTGCGGCGGCTACCAGGGCGACTTTGCGCCCTTTGGCGATGTGTACCTGTCGACGCTTGAGTTTGTGGCGCGTGTGCGCAACCGCACGTCTGCCGTGGTGCCCCAAGAGCTCGTGACGCTCAACGCAGTGGAAGATTGTATGGAGCGCGTGCTGGCGCAGGCGCTCTCGACGCTCGACGGTCCGGTCGATATGCTCGACCGTGCGGCACAGCTGCTCGGCGGGCTTGAGCCGGGTGAGGTCGATGGCACGCTCGAGGCGCACGTGGACCGCAATCGATCTTTCGACGACATCCCGATGGCCGCTGGCAAGCCTGAGGCCTGCTCGCTGCTGCTGATGCTCGTTCGACAGGGTGAGGCTGCCCGCCGCATGTTGCCGATGGCGCCGATCGTCTCGGCCCGTTCGTTTGCCGAGCGTGCCTGGCCGTATATGCTCGCGTGGTCCGACCTGGGGCTTAACGGCAAGGAGCGTATGACGGTCGATTCGCTGGCGCGCGCCGAGGTGCGCCGTTTTGCTGACGAGGATACGAGCGAGCGCGTGCGAAACGAGATGATGGGCGTGCTGGGCGAGCTACTGGGTATTTCGCCCGAGCAAATGGAGGAGCTGCGCTCTGAGGACGGTCAGCGTCGTTTACACGAGGGAATGAAAAAGTTCGAGGGCGAGGTTCAGGACGCCATCGATAAGATGATGGGCGGCCAGGGTGGCCCGCAGGGTGGGCCCCAGGGTGGCCCGATGCCGCATCCGCCGGTTGATCCCCGACAATTTCCGTTCTTCTCTCAGAACTAGGTCGCTGCGCGCCCGCCAGAGCGGCAATCTGCCTTTCAATCGTCGGACATGACCGCCAGGTCAATGCCCTCCTCTTTCAAGGCACCTTGCTCGCTCTGACGGGCGCTCGCTTGCGTATACTCAACCTACAATTCGATCTCGGCTGACTTATAGGGCTAGCGTTGTGTTATTCTAGAACAGACGTTCGTGAATGATGCGCGGGGCCTTGTCTTGCGCTGTGCTTGTGGCGAGGGGAGGTCGGCTTGGTTATCTTGGGCATTGACCCCGGTTTGGCTCATACGGGTTGGGGGATTATCGAGGAGCGGCGTGGCGAGGTTCGCTGCCGTGCCTATGGCTGCATCGAGACCAGTGCCGGAAGTCCGCTCGCGGTGCGCCTGTCGCATATCGCCCATGACCTTAAGGATGTCGTTGAGCGTTATCGACCCGACACGGCTGCTGTCGAGAGCATCTACTTTGGCGCCAACGTTCGTTCGGCCATCCCCACGGCGCATGCCCGCGGTGCTGCACTCGTCGCACTTTCGGAATGCGCGCTCGAGATTGGCGAGTACACGCCCATGCAGATCAAACAGGCTGTGGTGGGCACTGGCGCCGCGGACAAGCGGCAGGTCGCCTACATGGTACGCACACTCACACAGCTCGATCACGACCCGCATCCCGACCATGCCGCCGATGCCCTGGCCTGCGCCATCTGCCACGTAAACCTCAGCCGCACCCGCGCCCTCACCGGTGGCGAGTTCTATCAACAGAGAGGAACCGGATACTGATGATTTCCCAGCTCCACGGAACGCTTGTCGAGGCCACGATGAGCTCTGCTGTCGTCGATGTGTCGGGCGTTGGCTTTGAGCTCGGCATCTCGGGCAGCACTGCGGCCACGTTGCCGACGCCCGGTGGCGAGGTCTGCCTCTACACGCGTATGCAGGTGCGCGAGGACGCCATGACACTTTTCGGTTTTTCCTCAAAGGATGAGCGCATGATGTTCGACCGGCTCGTGTCCGTTTCGGGCGTTGGCCCGCGCCTGGCGCTTGCCGTGCTTTCCACCTATACCGTGGGACAGCTGTATTCGCTGGTGATGGCCGAGGACGACAA
This sequence comes from uncultured Collinsella sp., assembly GCA_900546725.1. GTDB lineage: Bacteria > Actinomycetota > Coriobacteriia > Coriobacteriales > Coriobacteriaceae > Collinsella. The sequence continues at coordinate 2,013 of URDZ01000049.1, forward strand.
GGGCATGGCCAAGGTACCCGGTGTGGGCAAAAAGACAGCTCAGCGCCTGATCCTGGAACTCAAGAGCACCTTTGCCAAGGATAAGGGCTTTGTGCCGGTCGACGTGATTCCCGGACAGGTTGCGATGCCCGTGCCCGCTGCCGCTCCCTCGGTGATCGATGATGCCCGTGCGGCGCTCCTTTCCATGGGCTTTAGCCCGCAGGAGACCGATGTTGCCCTGAGCGGGTATGATGGGCAGAATATGCGTGTCGAGGATCTGCTCGGCGCGGCGCTTAAGCGACTCGGAATGGATGCGTGATGTGGGAAGCCGATGACTCTCAGGACTTGTGGGCGACGCCCGGTAACTCGCCGGCGGCATCCATGGCGCACGGCGAGCGCATGGTGGGCTCGGAGCTGACGGCCGAGGATCTCGATGTCGACCGCACTTTGCGCCCTCAGCGCCTGGACGATTACTGCGGCCAGGAGCACATCAAGCAGAGCCTGCGCGTGTTGATCGAAGCGGCGCAGAGCCGTGGCGAGACGCTCGACCACGTGATCTTCTCGGGTCCTCCGGGCCTGGGCAAGACCACGCTGGCCACCGTTATCGCCAACGAGCTGGGCGCTCAGATCAAGACCACGAGTGGCCCTGCCATCGCGCGCACGGGCGACCTGGCGGCCATCCTTACTAACTTGCAGCCGGGCGATGTGCTGTTTATCGACGAGATCCACCGCCTCAACCGTTCGGTCGAGGAGGTCCTGTACCCCGCGATGGAGGACTTTGCCCTCGATATCGTGATTGGCAAGGGTCCGGCGGCGCGCTCGATTCGCCTGGATATCCCCAAGTTTACGCTGGTGGCGGCAACGACCCGCTCAGGCATGTTGACCGGCCCGTTGCGCGACCGCTTTGGCATTTCATATCGCCTGGATTACTACACGGTCGAGGAGCTCGCGCAGATTGTGACGCGCTCGGCGACTATCCTGGGCGTGACGATCGACCATCCCAGTGCACTCGAGATCGGCTCGCGTTCGCGCGGCACGCCACGTCTTGCCAACCGTCTGCTCAAGCGCGTGCGCGATTACGCACAGGTGCGCGGCAACGGCCCCATCGAGCTCGATATCTGTCGCCAGGCGCTCGAGTTCTTCGAGATCGACGAGCTCGGTCTGGACTGGATGGATATTCGCATTTTGGAGACGCTCGCCAAGACGTTCTCCGGTCGCGCCGTGGGACTTACGACCCTTGCCAGCGCGGTGGGCGAGGACCCGGGCACGCTCGAGGATGTCTATGAGCCCTATTTGCTGCAGTGCGGATTGATGATTCGTACGCCGCAGGGCCGTCAGGCAACCCTCCGCACCTTTGAGCACCTGGGGATTGAACCTACCGTTTAGGGCGTTTTGTTTTGGCGGGCTGTTGGACTATCGCTGGGCATCGGGTAAACATATCGCCGTTCATCGGTTATGGGCGTTTTACTATTGCGCGCCCGTGCTATGCTGAATTGGTCTTTTTCTCATTCGGTAACGAAAGGACCGCCCATGCCTACTGACATCGAAATCGCACGTTCTGTCACGCCGCTGCCTATTACCGAGGTGGCCAAGAACGCCGGCGTCGACGTTAAGCACCTTATTCCGTACGGCTTCGACAAGGCTAAGGTCGACTATTCACTGCTCAACGAGCCGACTGATCACCAGGCCAAGCTCGTCCTCGTGACCGCTATCAACCCAACGCCCGCGGGCGAGGGCAAGACCACCACGACCATCGGTCTGGCCGATGGCCTGCGTCGTCGCGGTATCAAGAGCGCCGTGGCCCTGCGTGAGCCTTCGCTCGGTCCCGTCTTTGGCGTCAAGGGCGGTGCCGCTGGCGGCGGTTGGGCCCAGGTCATTCCCATGGAGGACATCAACCTGCACTTTACCGGCGACTTCCATGCCATCGGTGCTGCCAACAACCTGCTGGCCGCCATGCTCGATAACCACATCCAGCAGGGCAATCAGCTCGGTATTGACGTTAAGCGCATCACCTGGAAGCGCGTCGTCGACATGAACGACCGTCAGCTGCGCCATGTTATCGATGGCATTGGCGGTAAGGCCCAAGGTGTGCCGCGCGAGGACGGCTTCGACATCACCGTTGCCTCCGAGGTCATGGCAATCCTGTGCCTGTCTACGAGCATCAACGACCTCAAGGAACGCTTGGGTGAGATTGTCGTCGGCTATAGCTTTGCCGGCGAGCCCGTCCGTGCCCGCGACCTCAAGGCCCAGGGTGCCATGGCCGCGTTGCTTAAGGACGCGCTTAAGCCCAACCTGGTGCAAACGCTCGAGGGCACGCCCGCGTTTGTCCACGGCGGTCCCTTCGCCAACATTGCCCACGGCTGCAACTCTATTATGGCCACGCGTATGGCGATGCGCTTTGGCGATGTTGCCATTACCGAGGCCGGCTTCGGTGCCGATCTGGGTGCCGAGAAGTTCCTCGACATCAAGTGCCGCATGACGGGCGTTCGCCCCAGCGCCGTCGTGGTCGTCGCGACCGCTCGTGCGCTTAAGTACAACGGTGGCGTCGCCAAGGCCGACCTCAACGAGGAGAACCTCGAGGCACTCAAGGCTGGCATGCCCAACTTGCTGCGTCATGTCGACAACATCCAGAACGTTTATGGTCTGCCCTGCGTGGTCGCCATCAACCGCTTCCCGACGGACACCGAGGCTGAGCTTGCACTCATCGAGTCCGAGTGCCAGAAGCTCGGCGTCAACGTTAAGCTTTCCGAGGTCTGGGCCAAGGGCGGCGAGGGCGCGCTCGAGCTGGCCGATGAGGTCATGCGTCTGATTGAGCAGCCGAGCGAGCTCAAGTTTGCCTATGAGGACGGCGCTGATGTCGCTGATGCCCTCGAGGCCGTTGCCACCAAGGTCTACCGCGCCGACGGCGTTGACTTTACGCCGGCCGCCAAGCGCCAGCTCGCCGAGCTGCGCGAGAACGGCTTTGGCAACCTGCCGGTGTGCGTCGCCAAGACGCAGTACAGCTTTAGCGACAACGCCAAGGCCCTGGGCGCTCCCGAGAACTTCCGCATCACCGTGCGTGAGCTTAAGGTTTCCGCCGGTGCCCACTTTGTGGTCGCGCTGACCGGCAGCGTTCTGACCATGCCGGGTCTGCCCAAGGTGCCCGCGGCCGAGAACATCGACGTCGACAACGACGGCAACATCACCGGCCTGTTCTAAGTCTGCTGTCCATAGCTGCTTGTCCGCCCCGCCGTGCCCACAAGGCCCGGCGGGGCTTTTTGATCCTTAGGCCCGCGCATGTCTTGTAGATACCGACGGACTCTGCCCATCATAGGCTTTTGCGCGGGTAGAATGCATGGATAACTTGAGGCTCACGCGCGACGGAAAGGAATCGTTGCATGGATCAGGACAAGACAACCGTGATGGGCGGCTACGGTTCCGCGCAGGCTGGCGATAGCGCCGATGCGACCCGCGTTGTTCCCAACCCCGGTTATGCCGACCCCGCCGCGACGCAGCCTTCTGCCGAGCCCACCCGGGTTATGGGCTATGGCGACACGGCGCAGGATTCTTACGCTGCATCTTCGCAAGGCCCCTATGGCAACGCAGCTCCGGATCCGTTTGATTACATGCCGCAGGATTCTTATGCTGCCTCGACGCCGAATCCCTATGACAACCTGCCGCAGAATCCCATTCCGCAGCCTCAGCAGACGACGTATATGCCTCGCACGGCGCAGCCTCGCTACGAGTCGCGCGAGCCGTATCGCGAGTACCCCAAGTCGATTCCGCAATATAGCGAAGACGAGGAGAAGAGGCCGTCGCGTTCGTCGAGCGTGATCAAGAAGATCCTCATCGTGCTGGCGATTTTCTTTGCGCTGTCGGTTGTGTTTGCCATCGTGTCGGGCATGCTCAACAAGCGGGGGAGCTCAACGGCCGATACCGCTGCCGAGCAAACCGAGTCCGCCTCGTCTAGCACCGTCGATCTGAGCGATATCCCGGGGCAGTATTGGTCCAACGCCAAGAAGCTTCTCAAGTCGCGCGGCGCCGATCTTTCGAATGCCGTGGTCCTGACTGATGATGGCTCAACGCCCGTCGTCGATGCCAACTGGGTCGTTACTTCTGCCTACTATAACGACAGCGGCAACCTCGAAATTCAGCTCACGCACAAGGACGGCTCGTCGGGCAACGCGTCCGGCGACCAGGGCGGCGCGGACAGCTCGAGTTCCAATACGCTGGAGGACTTGAGCAACAAGGCGCAGGAGTTGGGAGACAAGGCGCAAGAGCTGGGCGACACGGCACAAAACCTGGGCGATACCGCGCAGAACTTGGGCGGCTTGGCGACGGATGCCTGGAACGCCCTGCAAAACGGCATCTCGGGCGCGCAGGGAAACTAGCTGTTAAGCAGGCTACAACTGCTCGGCCGGACGCTCGGGCGAGCTAAAGCCCGAATCAAACGTGACGACGCATGAGGCATCGGGTCGGCGCTCGTGCACGATGCGCGTGACGAGCTCCAGCAGCTCCTCGTCGGATATGTCAAAGCCGTCGGGACGCACCAGGTCAAACGAAACGAACCCGTCGTGCTCGTGCAGGTCGTGGATGGAGAGCGCGGGATCGATCTGCATGACGCCGCGCTTGACCCAGCTGCGCAGGTCGTCGCTGGTGGTGGCGATGGGGTCGCAGTGCAGCGTGATATCGATGCCCATTTGGCGCTTGATGTCGTGCTCGATGGTGTCCAAAATCTCGTGGTGCTCAAATGCGTCGCCCTCGCCGGGCATCTCCACGTGGGCGCTGGCAAACTGACGACCGGGGCCGTAGTCGTGCACCATCAGGTCGTGTGTGCCCAAGACCTGCGGATAGGACATGATCTTATCGCGGATTGCCTGGACAAGCTTGGGGTCGGGCGCTTGCCCCAGCAATGGGCTGATGGCGTCGCGCACTAGGCCCATGCCGCTGATGCAGATGAAGATGCCCACACCCAGGCCTGCCCAGCCATCGAGGTCAAAGCCGGTCGTCTGCGAAATAAGCGCCGCCACCAAGACCGAGCCCGAGGTGATGACGTCGTTTTTGGAGTCCTGCGCCGTGGCGATGAGCGTTTCGGAATCGATGCGGTTACCCAGCGTGCGGTTGAACGCGGCCATCCAGAGCTTTACGAGCATGGACGTAGCCAGTGCCGCAAGGGAAATGAACGTGTAAGCGGTGGGGGAAGGCTTGATGATCTTGGTGACCGACTCGAGGATCAGGTTGATGCCGACGGCGCAAACCAGGACGGCGACGAACAGGCCGGCTAGGTACTCATAGCGGCCGTGACCATAGGGGTGGCCTTCGTCTGCCGGGCGGCTGGCAAGGCGGAACCCGAGCAGGCTCACGATGTTGCTCGAGGCATCGGAGAGGTTGTTGAAAGCGTCGGCGATGAGGGAGACGGAGCCGGCGAGCAGGCCCGCGATGCCCTTGGCCAGGCACAGGGTGATGTTGAGGCCAATGCAGACGAGGCTTGCGGAAAAGCCCGCGTTGGTGCGGCAAGATGCATCGACCGGCTCGCTCTCGCTGCCGGGAACAAGCGTATGTACCAGCCGATTTACAAATAGCATAGCGGTCGTCCTCACAATCATGTTTAAGGGGATAGTGTAGCTTGCGCGGGGGCGCCGTGCACCGATGCTCAGAAAATGCAGCAATAGTCTGCCGGTGCTAACGAGCGAGCCTTCTCGTCTGCCTGGGTGGTCCATTTTGGGCCACATGGGTATGGGCATGTGCCTGCTTGCTCGACATACTTAATGTCGACAGCCCCTGTGCAAAGGAGGACGTTTCCATGGACGAGATGTTTGCCATTAAATGTCAAAACTGCGGCGGCCCTATGTACTCGCACCAGGCTAAGCGCAGCTTTGAGTGCGCCTATTGCGGCACGGTCGTTCCGTGGCAGGCTGATGCGGGGGAGCCCAAGAGCGCCCTGGGCATTCGCCATACGCCGCTGACGGTGGTGAATGGACTGCTCAAGCTCACGCATGTGTCGCAACTCGAGCGCCCGGAGGACCCGGACTGGTATTTCTTCAATTCGCACTGGCGCAATCAGTCGGTCCTGGAACATCTGCTGTGGGAGGATCGCGGCACGGCGCAGGAGTTCCAAGAGGCCACGCATGTGAGCATTCCTTGCCCCTTCTGTGGTGCGTCCTTTGAGGGCGAGTCGACCCAGCGCGTGTTTGAGTGCCCGTCCTGCGGCAACAAGATCGGCATTGCCGACCTGCTCAAGCCGGGGACGTTTAGCAAGCGTCTGACCATGGGCGTGGGTGCGGAGTATGTGCCGGATCAGGGTATTCCCTGCGAAATCTCGCCGCAGCAGGCACGTGCCAACGCGCTGCAGCTGGTGCGCCAGTATCCGGATGCCTTTGCCGGGCACGACGTGGAAGATGCGATCCAAAACGACATGATGCTCTTCTATTTCCCCATGGCGCTGGCGGACCTGCGCATGATGGCGAGCTTCCCGGGCAAGGGCCTGAGCAAGGAAACCCTGGTGTACTACGAGGTGCTCGACTGGGCATACCCCAGAGCAAACTACCTGGACGTTCGCCTCATGGGCATTTTGGAGCCGTGGGACTTTGCCAAGGTCGGTCCGTTCGATCCCGCCATGCAGGAAGGCGACTTCCGCGTCGTCTCCGTCGATGCATCTACCAAGGACCAGGTGGTCATTGATAAGTTGGCGCTCGACGTTGCGGGTAACGACGCCGAGGCTGTACTGGGGCTCAATAAAAAGAGCATCCGCACCTGGGCGCGCAAGGCCCGCAAGCATAAGGACGGCCTGGTGATGGTGCCGGTCTACTTTGTCGATCGTCCGGCGACAGACGGCCGCGATGGCGAGCAGGTGCGCATTGCCGTAAACGGCCAGACGGGCCGCGCGGCCGCGGTGGTGTTTAGCGACAAGCGCGAAACGCATATCGTGGCGCCGCTTAGCCCGAGCCTGCATCTGTCCAGTGAATGCACCGTGCACGCCACGCCCGTCGAGGTCAAATACGTTAAATCGCCGTTCCTCTACCAGATTGTGCGCCGTGGAGACGGCGAGCAGCCGCGTCAGGTGGCAGCCGCCGTCGAGGGTTCTTACCGAGAGGAAAAGCCCAAACGCAAGGGCTTGTTCGCTGCGATCTTTGGGAAGTAGGGGAGTAGCGCCGGTTGTTGCCGTAACGTGATGGCCGGGGGTGCGGGGCGGCTCTCAGGAGTGCGGGCTGCTGTCTGATTGTTTGAGGGTGCCAGATGTAAATAAACAGTGGAGCGGCTGCAAAAGAGCTGCCTCACTGGGTAAAATCAGGTTGTGCCGCGGAACCCGCTCCTCAGCGCTTAAACTTCGGAGACGCGGGCAACGCAGGTATTATCGTCTAGGGCCGGCTGCAACCGGCCCTTTTCTATGACTCCCTTCGCTATCCGTTACTGCTTATATTCCCGCCAGATCGCGTAGAGGTTCCGGGCAATGCCGGTCGCGTACATCGAGAGGCGCAGGATTTCAAGAAACAAGTTCATAGGCTTCACCCCAATCGGAGATCGGAGCGTTGCCCGCAGGCGGATTCCGCGGCAGACAAGATTTTACCCTATACGCCGCAGCGGGGGATATCTGACCCCAGTGTTAGAGTGGTGTCCATTTGCATGGATGACCGGGCATGATCGCGACATGTCCTGGAGTTGAAATGCCGCTGGGGATACGAGGGGGAGCCGGGGTCGGATGTTGGGGCTCAACGAAGCAAGTGGCGCTTCTGTCTTTTTGGGATCGGGGATGCGAATCAGCCTGCAGCAATGGGCCCAGCTCGATTCGGGGCGCAGTGAGTCCCGAATCGAGCGTTCCTGGCTGCCATGCATGTCAGGTGATGAAAGCCCACAGCGGCATCGCCTTACACGGCAACGGGGGCCTCTTTGGGGCGTCCCACCCTTGGTGCATCGGCGAGTCGTGCCTCGATGGAGGCTTTGGACATCATGTGCTTGGTGCCATCCTTCCATGAATCCAGCAGTCCTGCATTTAGCAGTTGTGACACCCGTGCTGAGCTAACACCGAGCATACGCGCGGCATCCACTGCGGTGACGGCGGGAATGTCGCCGAGTTCGCGGTTGACGGCTACAGCGATAATCTTGCCGCCGTGTCGCGGCTCATGTCCGAAGTCTGGCACGGGAAGTTCAATGCCGTCCGAATCAAAGAACTCGAATTCCCATACGTAAACCAGGTAAGACCTCCTCTAATGGCGAATAATACGAGGCGTGCTCCTAGAATATTCCGGTCGCATCGATGCAGCTGAGCATACCTATCTTAAAGCCTCGCGCGGACACGAATTGCTGTGCTGTCTGACATCATCGCATGGGGCCTTGCGGTGGTTAAAATGTGACCATAGAGGCAGTTTTAGCGAACCCCGCGGGAGTGACGCGTATGGACAACAACACGCTGCTGTTCCAGGACAAAGGTTCGGGTAGGTTTAAAGACGTCAAGATCTACCTTAACCGCATCGAGGTGCTCAAGAAGGGCACTTTTGGTGGCAAGCACACCGAGATTGTTTATCTTAAGGACATTACGGGGGTCAGCAGGATCAAGGGCCGCGACGTTTTCCTACGTAACAGGCTGTTGACTGCCTGTGTCTTTAGTCTGAGCAGCCGCTCCCAAGCTCAGGAGTTCGTGAATGCGCTGAACATGGTGATGTAGCCGATAACGGTGTTCGGGCTAAGGTAAAAATCGGGGCGCAGAACGGTATTCTGCGCCCCCCCAATTGAGTCGATGTGTCTAAAAGGCGGGCTTGCCTATTCGCTGTCGTCCCCAACGTTTTCGCGGTCATTGGCAAGCATCGCCGCGCCGGCGACCGTTGTCGCCACGGCGGCGGCAGCGAGCCCGGCGGCAATGCCGGAGCCGTCGCCCGTGTCGGCGAGTTTTCCGCCCGAGTTCTTGCCCTTGTTGCCCTTACCGTTCTTATCAGCGCTGCCTGCGTTGGAACCCGTGCCACCGTCGGTGCCGGTGCCGGCGCCGCCTGCACTGTCCGAGGCCGCTACGGTAAAGCTTGCGGCTCCGTCGCTGGCGAGCGTGTAGTTCTGCGCCGCGTCGCCCAAGAGACCGTTCACGCGCACCCAGTACGTTCCTGCGGCAAATGTTTCGCCCTCGGCCATTGCCGTGCCCGGAGCGCCGTTCGCGTCGTGCACAAACTCGAGCTGGGCAGTGCAGGCATCGGTTTCGAGCTTGCCCTCGAGTGATGCCGCAATCTTGGCGCGCACGTCTTCGTCGGCCTTAAGGCCTTCGAGTCCCTCAAAATGGGGCGTCAGCGCGCGTGGATCGATATCGATGGGCACAGAGCCCTGCAGCCCCGTAACGGTCTCGTTGCCCAGGGCGTCGACATCCACGTATTCAATGGCAAACGCATGGCCCGAAGCTGTCGCGTTGAGCTCGTTGCTGCTGTCGGCAAGGCGGAAATGACCCTCGCCAACGGTCTTGCCATCCTGGAATGAGGCATCGCTCAGCGAGTCGCCGTACGTCATGCGCATGCGGGTCGGGAGATAGTACGGGAGATAGTACGAAGCCGTCTGCTTGTGCTCCGTATCGTAATTGCGCTGATAGATGCTCCGGGCCAGCGCCGCATCAACAAAGTCGGATGCGATGATGCCAATGTGCTTGAGGTAATCTGACTTTGTATCCTCGATGCCGCTGGGATTGATGTACGGGCTCTTATACAGATGCTCGTTGACTACTCGTGCCGAGGTAAAAGGATTGCCTCCGTGCGACAAGCCCGTGCAGCTGGTGTAGTTGATAGACCAGCAACGCTCCAGGACTTTCTCCTTGGCCCCGTTATCGTCCTCGACATCTACCTCGTTGCGCGTGCGCCCGGACGTTTCCTTCAGCGCATTATCGACCCAGCTGAGCTTGTCGGTTCCCGTGAGTTTGTACTTGTCCTGGGCGTATACCTTGGTGCAATAGGGCTCTTTGTCGCCTGTTTCCCCCGCGGCTTCAAAGCCCCGCGCGTCTTGGACGAGACACATAGTGGCGCTGTCGGAGTGAGCCTTGATCTTGTCATCCCATTCGGTGAGGTCGAGTCCCCACGTGTGGCCGCTTACGCTGTCGCCGGCGAGTCCAAATCGACGTAGCAGGACGATTTTTCCGCGCACCTCGCCCAGTGTGGGAACGCGGCTCGACGTATAGAACAGTTTGGGGTTATCGGCCATAACCTTGGCGAAGGCCGTCGTTATGCTTTCGTCGGTAGCCTCATCGTTGCCGCGCGATGCGAGCATGATGAGCGCTTCTGACGGGTTTTCGTTCAAAAACGTTTTGAAGTACCCGATGACATCGGAGAGATGCAGATAGTTCCCGTCTTTTTTGAGTAGGTAGAAAATCCCGTGGTCGATGCCGGGGTCATCGCCCTTTCCGAGCCGGATATCAAAATAGCGAATGCCTTCGAGCAACTGCGTGGGAATGTAATCCTGCTGGCATTTTACTTGCGAGGATTGGGGCTCAGTGTCGTTGTCCACGCTACAGGTGCCCGAATCGTGCGTACCCGGGATGCTCAGCTCGTCGAGGAACTTGTTGTCGTCGACGTATTTCATCCAACATGGCCCATCGACGTAGCTGCTGTACGTGATCCAGTCGAGGCTGCTAACCGTGGCATCGTTCTTTTTCATGTCGTAACCGATAAGTTCGAGCTCCCACGGAATGCTCTTACTCTTATGGCAGATCTTATTGTTGTCCTGGTCTTCGCCGTTCGATTCTATTGTCAGGTACTTAATGTCTTTTTTCTCGGTTTCTTTCTCGACCGTGCGGTCTCGGATGATATAGGTTCCGTTTGATTGCCGCTCGAACGCAAAAGAGCGGCTGGGCTTGCCGTCATGCTCGCCACTCCATACGTGGATGACCTTTCCGTCTTTGTCCGAGTCGCCATCGACCGACCAAATGCTGTAGCCCGTCTTTTTATGCTCTTCGAAATTGAGCAAGGTGCGGATAGCATACCAGTTTGTATCGTCATTCTCGGTCGTTACGTTCTCAAGGATGAGCTTGCTGGACGTGCCGTCATTAAACAGATGGCAGACGTTGCCGATGACGTTGCCGTCTTCGTTAACGCTTGCGGTACGAAAATAGCCCGCGGGGCGAAGGCGAATGACGAAATTGTCGAGGCTGACTGCTGGCCCGGCCGTGCCGTCCGCAAAGGCTGCCCGCGGGCTAATGCCCAGCATGGCGGTTTCGGGCAGGCTTGCAAGTGGCGACAACGCCGCGAGTCCAAGGCCCAACGTAAATGCTCGGCGGCTGATGGCGTGATGTTCGGTCATAACTTCTCCATTCGCAGAGTGCGGTTATGCGATAGTTTTGGTCACTATACTGCCCAGATGTTTAAAGATGCTGGTTTAATTGTCTGCGCGGCGCAATAAATCGGTGGGCGGACGTGTTGGGGTGTTTGTCGTTTTCGTACTGTTGCCACATTTGGGGCGGTTCCGGCGTCCGGCATCCTCGCGTTCGTCGGCTACCGGCATAAGAAAGGGAGGGTCGGTTTACCGGCCCTCCCTGGGTACGAAGCGCTGGGGTACCGTCGCTTGTTTGCACTGCGACCGTGTTTCCCGTTGCGCTCGCCAGTCGCTTAGCGCTTGATCTCGATATCGTCGAGCTTGACGTCCATGGCCTCGGTCTTGGCCTCGGCGATGTCGTCGGCAAATTCCAGAGACTTCATCATGGTCTCGACGGCGTCCTTGTGCTCCTCGACGTTGTCGATACGCACATACACACTGCCGCCGTCAACGTCGGTGAAGTATTCGGTCGTTACGCCGCCCGAGTGTGTATAGGAAGCGTTGCGCCAAGTCTTGCCGTTGTACTTGACGGGGTCATTCTCGGTCCACTCAAAGCTGGCATTCCACTTTGCCTCGTAGTCGAACAGTTCATCGGCGTTCTTGTCAGAGTCGAAGACGGGGATGAAGCGATCGCTGGCGTGCTCGCTCTCGGTGAACTTAAACTGGGCCCTGTCGGCGGTGTCGCCTGCGACGTCGGTGATCTCGACGCCCTCGGGGACCTCGACCTTAAACCAAATGAAGTCGGTCCTCATATCCACGGCTGGCTTTTCTGCTCCACCGCCACCGCCACTTCCGGTAGCGCCGCCGCTGCCACCGCAGCCCACCAGGGCAACTGCGGCAAAGAGGCTTATGCAGAGGGTGAGAATCGCAAAGGCCTTCTTTTTCATGGTCGTGTCCTCCTCGATCTGTAACCGCCCACGGATTACCTGCCTTTACTGTACGCGTGGACGGCTCGCTAGGGTGGGCCATGTGTCCCATTCTGGGGGCTGGAATTGCGCCGACAAGTGGCAATATGTGCGGTCGCAAAAGAGGGGAGGGCCGATGCTGTCGGCCCTCCCCGGGGTG
>URDZ01000050.1:0-13950 GCA_900546725.1 uncultured Collinsella sp.
GCGGCGGGCTCGGGTGCCGCAAACACCGCAGCGCTCTCGTTGATTGCCGCGGCGACGGGCTCTGCAAAGTGAGCCGGCGCCGGGGTTGCTTCGGGCGCTGTGGGCTGTTCCGCAGCATGTGCGCCGATGGGCGCCGCTACGGCATCCTCTTCGTCCTCGTTATCGGCGAGATCAGAAATATCATGCGTTACATGCGAAAGAGGCAGGGAGAACACGGTGTCCTCGGGTTCCACGGGTGCGGAGCCCGCCGGAGCGGCGTGGGCCGGCGCAGCTGCGGCGGCAGCCGGTGCCTCGGTCATAGTTGCGGACTTGTTCTCCTCGTCGATCATCGACGGTTCACCTTCATGACCACGTCGCCAATCTGGACTTCGTCGCCCTCACGCAGCGTCGCGGGCTCCACGAGCTGGCGGCCGTTGACGAGCGTGCCGTTAAGCGAGTTGAGGTCCTCGATGATGAGCGCCGGGCCCTGCAGCGAAAAGCGCGCATGCGAGGCCGAGACGAACGGTTCGTTGATGCAGATGTCCGAAGATGGCGAGCGACCGACGATGACGGGGCCGAGCATGTCTACGTGGATGCCGCGGATACCGCGCGGACCCTTGTCCACATCAATCGTCCAGATAGCCGAGTCGCGGCGCTGCCCGCGCACAAGTCCCACGCCGGTCTTCATGACGGCGAACAGGAAGATATAGAGCAGGGCGACCAGGACGATGCGGCCTGCAAAAAGGACGATATCGATGTTCATAAGCGACTATCCCCTAAATTCAAAGGTGCTCAGGCCAAACGTCAGCAGATCGCCGTTGCGCAGCGGGCAGCGCGTAATGCGGCGGTTGTTGACGAGCGTGCCGTTGGTGGAATTGAGGTCCTCGATCGACCAATCCGAGCCCGTAAAGGTGAGCTGGGCGTGGCGGCGCGACACGTTGGGGTCGCGCAGGGCAATGTCGGAAACTGAGCGCTCGCGACCGATGGTCACCTGTGCGGAGGTGATGCTATGGCTCTCGCCGCTCACGACGTCGACGAGCTGGGCGAGCGGGCGCTGCGGGGCGCGAGTGCTCGCCATGTTGGAGGCGATGCCGGCTACGGCGCCTAGGCCCACGGCGGCACCGGTCGCGGCGGCTCCGCCCATGCCGGCAAGCGCGTCGCGCGAGACGGTCTGCGGCACCGGGATGGGTGCGGCGGCGGGGTCGGGGACGCTAGGCGCGAAGGGGTCTGCCACGGCAAGCGGGTCGGGAGCGGCGGCGCGAGGCGTCGGCTGCTGCTGGGGCATGGCGGCGGGGCGCTGCTGCTGCGGGGCAGCAAACTGCTGCTGGCCGGCGCGCGGGGCGCTGGCGGCACGGCTTGCCGCGGAGTTGTTCTGGCCCAGGCCGTTTTGATAGGCGCGCTCTTCTTCGTACAGGCGGCCGAGCGTGGGGGCATCGACGTTCTCGGCAAAGACCGAGAACTTGCCGGCGCGCAGCTGCGGATCGATCATAAAGCGCACGAGGGGCTCGCCGACAAAGACATAGCGGCGCTTTTCGGCCTGCGCCTTCACAAACTCGCGGACCTCGCGCGAAAGCTCGGGGTAGAACGGGGCGAGCATGGGATCGTCGTCGGCGGCGATCAGGATGGTATAGAGTGCCGGCGCCGTGTTGACGCCGTTAATCACCAGAGTCTGATCCTCCATGTCGCGAGCGGCCTGCTTGGCAAGCTTCTTAAAGGAGAACGGGGCACGGGTGGCACCGAAGATGCCGGCCACGTGGTCCTCGAAGATGTTCAGGAAGTTCACGAAAGATCACTCTCCGTATAGGTTCTTTGGTATCCGAGCAAATATAGGCATATCCCAACGATTATAGAGGATAGGGTTCCCGCAACCGCCGCCTTGGCGACGACCGCGGCTGCAAGGCTGGCAATTTCCATATGGTGTGCAAGACAGGACGCCGCTGCGCAGCCGATGCCGGTGACAGCGATGGCGGCGATTGCGGCAAGGTTTGAGCCTTGGTCGGCACGCTTGGCATGGGCATTGAGCAGCGCGGATGATGCTGCGGCAGTTGCCGCGACCAGCACAAAGGCAGTCCAAAGGAGCGGATCTCCCAGCGCTGCGGCAACGTTACTGAGCCCCAGCACGCCTCCGGCTGAAAGTGTGACCGTGGCCAGACGGGCAAAAAGCGCGCCCATGCCCGTTGCCGCGGCGGCGCTTGCCGGGCCGAGCCAAAATGACGCGACGCCGGCGGCGACCCCAGCTGCCAGGAAGGTATTGCCGGTCAGACAGCCAAGCGCGAGCGCACAGGTGAGCGCGGCGCTCGCGGCAGCCTCGGTACGACCCCAGGCGATCCACCAACCGGACATGGCAGCGGCAAAGATCACCGCGACCGGCAACATCGACAGGATGCCCTGCGCCTGCATGGTGGCGTTGGCCATGAGCACCAAAAAGCCCACAGCCGAGATGGCCGAGCCGATCTGGGGGGCCAGGCCAGCCGCCGCTCCGATCGCGATAGCCGCAATGACCAGGCCGGGAAGCGCCGCGACCCCGGCCGTTTGCATCAGCAAAAAGCTAAAGGTGCCACACGTTAGCGCCGAGATAGCGTGCATGGTGTAGTCGCGCGCATGGCTCCAGCGCGTGCCCGCCCAGCCGAGTGCGGGGTCGACCTCGATGGCGTCGCCTTCGTAGTGCGACGGCTCGATATCGTCGAGCTCATGCTCGTCATCCGAAAGCTCGCCAACCATTTGCTCCAGGCTGCGACGGCCCTCGCGTACGCTGCCCAGACCGGCAAGGAGCTGGTCACAAAATGCCTCGATGCTGTTGGGGCGGTCCTGCGGCATGGGGGAGAGCGCGCTCATGAGCGCGGCCTCGGCTCCCGGGGGAAAGTGTGGTATCAGCTCGCTGGGATAGGTGGCGCCGCCGATGATGCGGTCGAGCGAGTCGGCGGGCGTGGCCGCCATAAAGGGAGCGCTGCCGCACAGGCCCTCGTAGATAACGCAGGCAAGGGCAAAGACATCAGCGCGTTCGTCGACCGTGCCGGTCTCGATATCGAGCTGCTCGGGTGGCATGTAGCCGATGGTGCCACCGCGCGAGCCGCCAAAGCCACCGGCGGACGACAGTCGCGCCATGCCAAAGTCGGTGAGCTTTACATTGCCCGAGTGGTCGATGAGCACGTTGGCGGGCTTAATGTCCAGGTGGAGTACGCCATTACTATGGGCGAAGGTGAGCGCCTGACCCAGGGCATCGGCAATGGCCGCGGCCTCGTCAAAGGTAAGTGAGTGGCCGTCCACGCGATGCAAAAACTCGGCCAGCGACATGCCATCGACATATTCCATAACCAGGTAGGCATAGGCTGTGTCGTGCGTAAAGTCGATGACCTGCACGATGTTGGGATGTTGAAGCATGGCGGCAGTGTGCGCCTCGCGCAGGACATCCATGATGTCGCTGGCGGGCATGCCGGCGCCGTTGATAAGGGGGATGCGCTTAATGGCGACGCGGCGGCGCAGGTGCGTGTCGCGGCAGATCTCGATGGAGCCAAAACCGCCAGTCGCAAGTGTCTCGAGCGGCTGGTACCGCTTGAGCAGCTCGCGAGAGCTGGTGCCCTCCAAGGGAACGTCCGGCGAGAACCGGGCGGTATGTTGCGAGAAAAGCGGCATGGCCAACCCTCGTGCGTTTAAAGTTCGTTTGCGAGCGGCAGGCGCGGGGCCAAGTCGTTCGCGGTGGCATAGATGCTGCTAGTGTAGCACGCTCGGGTGCATGGGGAGGATAGCGGGATGCGAGGCTGCCTGTCTGGCTTGGCCTTAGCGCTTCTTCTTGTTCTTCTTCTGCTTGCGCTGCTTGCCCTTGGTCTCCTGGGGCTTGTCGCCCTGTTTGGCTTCGGCGGCGGCCTTTTCTGCCTTCATCTTCTTGCGTTTGGTCTCGATGCGGAGTTTTTTGTTGATGCGTGCCTTAAGGAAGGTGCCAAACTGCTCGGCATCGCCGCGAACAAAGGTGTCCTTAGGGATCGTCACGCCCTGGTCGGCGAACATGGCCACAAAGATGCGCTCGCCGTCGAGCACGTGGTCGAGCTTTTCAAACGGGAAGAACTGCGACTTGCCGCTCTTGCCCCAGACCATCAGGCCGTCCTCGTTGGCGGCTACGCGGCGGTAGCGGCCGCCCATGGACTCGTCTGCCTCGACGGCGTCGATAAAGTCGCGGGCGAGCGTGTGGTGCAGGTTCTTGCTCCACCAGGCCAAAAAGGCGCCGAATACGATCAGGACGACGCCGAACTTGATCCAGTTGCCGCCGGCCACCAACATGCCGATGCCGATGAGCGCGGCAATCGCGGCGGCGACATACAGCGAGCCGCGACGCCTGGGCGAGGCGACCAGGCGGGCGAAGTCGGTGACGAGGTCGTTTTCGTACTGGTACTCGTTGAGGTACAGGATGCCGTCGTCGGCTGCGGCCTGCTCCTCGAGCGCGACCTCGACCTGGTCGGCTGCTTCGGAGGGAACGAGGTTGCTCTCTGCGTCTGCCATGCTCTTTGGACTCCTATCGCGGCGGGCTCGCCGTACGGGTTATTATGGAATGCAGTATGCCGTGCGACCGCATGGCCGCCGCGGCAACAAGACTCAGTATACCCGGGGGAGCACCCATGGAATCGTTGTACCGAAAGTATCGCCCGCTCACCTTCGACTCCGTGGTGGGCCAGCAGCATATCGTCTCGACGCTCGAGCACGCCATCACCGAGGGACGCCTGTCCCATGCGTACCTGTTCTGCGGTCCGCGCGGCACGGGCAAGACCACCATGGCGCGCATCCTGGCTAAGGCGCTGCTGTGCCGCAATGCCGAGGCGGCGCGCGCCGAGGGTGCAAGCGGCTGCATGCCCGACGGTACTTGCGAGGAGTGCGAGCTCATTGCCGAGGGTAACCACCCCGATGTCTACGAGCTCGATGCCGCCTCCCGCACGGGCGTGGACAATGTGCGCGAGGAAATCATCAACTCCGTCAACTTTGCCCCGGTGCGTGGCAAGTACAAGATCTATATCATCGACGAGGTCCACATGCTCACGACGGCGGCGTTCAACGCGCTGCTCAAGACGCTCGAGGAGCCGCCGGCACACGTGATCTTTGTGCTGTGCACCACCGACCCGCAAAAGATTCTGGAGACCATCCTCTCGCGCTGCCAGCGTTTCGATTTCCATCGCATCGGCAACGAGGATATTGAGCATCGCCTGGCATACGTGTGCGAGCAGGAGGGCTTCGATTACGACGACGAGGCGCTGGCTATCGTGGCGCGCCATGCCAAGGGCGGCATGCGCGACGCGTTGTCCACGCTGGAGCAACTGAGCGTCTTTGGCAACGGTTCTGTGCATGCGGACGACGCCCGCTCGCTTTTAGGCGAGGTTTCGGACCAGATCCTGGGCGAGTTTGCCCGCGCCATTGCCGATCGCGATGTTGCCGAGCTATATGGACTGATCCGTGCGCAGGTCGAGGAAGGAAACGACCTGCTGGAGCTGACGCGCGACCTGGTGGCGCATGTGCGTGACGTGTATGTTGCCTGCGTTGCCGGTGCCCGTGCCGAGCTGTTTGAGGGCGGCTCGGAGCAGGCCGAGGCGCTTGCTGCCGAGGCCGCTGCCTTTGGCGAGCATCCTGCCGACCGCCTGGCCCGTGTGCTGACGGTGCTCGACGATGCCGCACTGGAGATGAGGGGCGCGAGCGACGTGCGCCTGGTGCTCGAGATCGCCTGCACGCGCCTGGCACGTCCCGAGGCCGATTTAACGATTGAGGCATTGGCCGAGCGCGTGGCACGCCTGGAGGCCATGGTTGCCAACGGCGCCGTGCCGGCGAGCGTGGCTGCTGCTCAGGCCGCCGCGCCTGCAGCATCCGTACCCGCTGCTGCCCAACAGCCGACGCTCATTTCGGGCGCCCGTGCTGCCGCTCCGGCGGCATCCGCTGCCCCCGCTGCTACGTCCGCGCGCCAGGGCGGTATGCCTTGGGACCGTGGTGCTGCTGTTCCGGCTGCCCAGCCTGCGCCCCGTTCTGCGTCCGTGTCAGTTTCCAAGCCTGCAGCGCCTGCACCTCAGCCTGCGCCGGCTCCGACGTCTCAGCCCGTTGCGGCCCCCGCGCCTGTCACCGCTCCGGCATCTAAGTCCCAGTCCAACAATGCCGCCCAGGTTGCCGCCGCCGGTGCTGCCGAGACCCCCGCGGTCGAGGATGCCGGCGAGCTCCAGCGCAAATGGGCCGAGGTTGTCGAGCGTGTCAAGGCGCGTCAGGCTTCCTACGCAGGGCTTTTACTCAACGCCCGCGCCACGGCCGACGACGGCTCCAAGCTCACGGTCTCGTTCCCCGCGGGTTCGACTTTTGCCATTAAGATGCTCGGTCGCGCTGACACGCAATCGGTGGTCCTGCCGACGGTTTGCGCAGTCTTCGGTCGTCGTACCGTCGACTATGTCCTGGATGGGGGTGGCACGCCGGCTCCTCAACATGAGGAGCATTCTCCATCTGCACGGGCTGCGGCATCTGCGGACCCGCAACCCGTGTCCTCGGCGGCCCCTGTATCCTCGAGCGCCAGCGCGTCGCAGCAGCAAGCGGCACCGGTGGCGGCATCGACCCCGTCGGCGCCTAAGCCCGCGGCGCCCAAACCGGCCGCTCCGACACCCGCGCCCAAGCCCGTCTCGCCCGCGCCCAAGTCGTCTGACCTGGGCAAAGCCCCCTGGCTACGCTCCGACAACCCCGCCGGCGCTCCTGCCACGGGTAAGCTCCCGACCGAGCCCGCACCTCGTGCGCCCGAGCGCTCGGCTGCCCCCAAGGCTCAGCCTGTCGCGCAGTCCGCGCCGTGGGAATCCGAGCAGGTGCCCTACGACGACGCTATGGTCGGCGGCTTCGCTGTCGATGCGAGCGGGGACGATCTGCCTCCGTTCGACGTGCCGGGTGCGGCGTCCGCGCCCAAGTCCGCTGCAACTGCCCCCAAAGAGGAGGGCGCTCCTGCAGCTCCCTGGGAGTCCAACCCCGGCGCCGGCAGCCCCTTCGGCCACCAGGGCGCAGCCCCGAGCATCCCGCAGACCGAGGACGAGGCCAAAGACCTCATCCGCAGCGTCTTCGGTCAGGCCACCATCTTCAAGCCGGTGGAGTAGCCGTACGGGCGGGTATACTGCTCAAGAAGAGAACCCCTTGCCCGGGCGCATTTGTATTTCCGACATGTGTAGTGTGGTGCCGCGTATATCGCATTCGAGCAAACAGGTGCGCGACGGCCGGCCTAGGATGTTGAGGTCGATACGATACGTCGCATGGCTGTCTGTGTGCTCGACTTGCTCGGCGTCGACGGTTGCTCCGATTGTCGAATAGTCGCCTAGCTCGGCATCGACAATCTTGGAGTTATTAATCTCGACCTTGAGCTCTTGGTAGAGGGACGGGCTGTTGTAGTAAACGGTTCGGGTTCCGTCGACGCACTCGTCGGTCGCCTCCCATTTGACAACGGGCTTATCCGAGCTGGCTACCAGCAGTTCTGCTCCAAAGGCTATAGCATGGGTGATGACAACCAGCAATGCCCAGCCGACAAAGAGATAGAGAACCAAATATGCAACGGGGTATTTTGAGCGGATGTTATGGAGCACGTCGGGGGCATTCATGGGGTACCTCCAAATTGCTATCTATAGCAATCAAATTATACCCCACCGCCATGTGCGCCGCCTCGAGTAGTGGCTCGGCATTTAGCCATTTAGTGGGACGCATAAAATGTCGGATTCCGGCTCTACAAGATTTAGCTTTCAATATTATGCAGATGCGAATTATTCAACTTTGCATAATTTTTGGGTGCGGCTTGCACTCCAGGACATGTATATCGACTGAGGTAGCGTGACCGCCCCGCTCGCTGGCCGCGCGCCGTGGTACGATTTTTGAGTTTGAAAGTCCTGCCGTGCTCCGGCTGCCCTTGCAGCTCGGCGTGCGGCCGCACGTAAAGGAGCCATCATGGCCGGTATGAACATGCAGCAGATGATGAAGCAGGCCCGCAAGATGCAGGAGCAGCTTGCCGCCGCGCAGGAGAACCTCAAGTCCCAGACCGTCGACGCCTCTGCCGGCGGCGGCATGGTCAAGGTGACCGTTAACGGCGAGATGGAGCTCGTCAACCTCACCATCGACCCCGATGCCCTCGATCCCGAGGACGTCGATATGCTGCAGGACATGATCATGGCTGCCGTCAACGAGGCCGTCCGCGGCGTCAACGAGCTCGCCAATAAGCAGATGGGCGCCATCACCGGCGGCCTCAACATCCCGGGCATGCCGTTCTAAGACACGCATATATATGAGTGCGAATCACAGCCTGCAAAAACTGCTCGATGAGCTGGGCCGTCTGCCGGGTATTGGCCCCAAGTCGGCCCAGCGCATCGCCTATTACCTGCTCGAGGCCGATGCCGAGGAGGCCCGCCGCCTGGCCGAGGCCATCCTGGAGGTCAAGCAGGAGGTCCACTTTTGCAGCCGCTGCTTTAACTACGCCACGGCCGACGAGTGCTCCATCTGCCAGGACCCGATGCGCGATACCACTCGCATTTGCGTGGTGGGCGAGCCGCGCGACGTCCAGGCGATCGAGCGCACGGGCAGCTACCACGGTCTCTACCACGTATTGGGCGGCGTGATCAGTCCCATGGACAAGATTGGTCCCGAGCAGTTGCACATCCGCGAGCTGCTGGCGCGTCTGGGCCACGAGGATATCCATGAGGTCATCATCGCCACCAACCCCAACATCGAGGGCGAGACCACGGCGAGCTACCTGGCCCGCACTATCAAGCCGCTGGGCGTCGAGGTGTCGCGTCTGGCGAGCGGCCTGCCCGTGGGCGGCGACCTGGAGTATGCCGACGAGCTTACGCTTGGCCGCGCCATTGAGGCCCGTCGCGCGATTTAGGTGGCGAGCCTGCTCCTGCCGTATGTTTTCCTCGCGACGCACGGGGTAGTCATAATTTCCCCGTGCGACTGTGAGTTTGTTGTGCAACAAAGATGCTTCGTATCCGCTTATCGCATGGATGCTTCCGCTCGCATCCTTAATTTGCCCATTCGTTGCGCAACCTTTTGGGTTCGCTGATACACTCAAATATGGATTTGAATGAATGCGCCGCTTCTGAGCGGCGTGTTTTTCTTGGAGGAGAACGCATGCGGCCCGGTGGCACTCAGACAAAGCGCGGCGCCGCGGTGCGCATGCGACGCCGACTGGGCTTGGCGCCGCGGGCGTACGCACTGCTATCGTGCTCGCTGGTGCTGGTCATAGCTGGCGTTTCTGCCTATGGCATGACCGTGCCGTCCATGATGCAGGCGCATGCCGCACGCGAACCGCGCGTGGGGCATGAGGTCAAAAGTGACCTGGGTACCACGACTGGATATGCTTGGGCAAGTGTGGTCGCGCATATTGTGTTTGGCACCGACGATGCGGACGGCGCCGAGGCCCCGGACAACGAAGTCACGCTTGCCAATGGCAAAACCATCGTGCTCACCAACACCAAGATCATCGATCGGTTGTCCAACAATAGCGTGGCGGCAACGGTGAATAAGATCGAGCAGCAAAAGGAGCAGGACGCCCAGCAGTCCGGAAAGCCCGGTAGCTCGGATACTTCTGGCTCCGGCTCGGATTCATCGAGTTCGGGCGGCGGCTCTGGGGCGGGTTCCTCTACCGGAGGGTCTGGAAACGGCGGCTCGACGGGCGGCAACACTGACAACGATGCAAACTCCGGTGGCCTTTCCGCTGCTGAGGAAGAGAGCATTCACAGTTGGCTTGTGACCAAGTACAACATGCTCGACGGCTATGTTTCTCGTGCCAATGACGTGGTCTCGACCTATAACTCTACGGGAGATCCCAGGCCGTGCGACAGCCTGGTCGGGGAGATGTTTGTCATTCGAGCCGAGTTCGGTCGTCAGACATTCTCGCCCCGGTCAAAGTGGTATCAGCAGTATGCCAATCTGTGGGGCTGTTACACCAACCTATGCCAATGGGTCGGCCATTACGGCGATGATGACGTCGCGCTCGGTAACTTCAACAATAACGTGGCGGCGCTTGCCCTATGATGACCGATCTTGCATCCACCACACCACAATCGCTCGGTCGCGATCCCATGGTCGGCCTGCGCCTGGCGCGTGTCGACGGGTTTGAGCCGGCCATTGCGCTCGGTCAGGACGAACTGCCTGCCTATCTGCGTCGTTTTACGATGCTGTTTGCCGACGATGCCACCATGCGCCGTGGCGGTATCGGCCGCGTGACGCGTGCTGTCAACGCCCAAGGCGAGGCCGTGGCACTCAAGCAGCTCATCTTGCCGACGCGCGATGAGTTTGATGACGATGCCGCTCACGAGGCGCTGGTCGCCAAGTTCAAGGCGGCGTTTCGCGAGGAATACGAATGCCATCGCGCCCTTTCGGGCCTTAAGGGCTTTCCCCGCCTCTATGGCTGGGGCGAGGTCGACGGTGTGCCTGCAATTGTCATGGAATGGGTCGAGGGCGAGACGCTTGCCCGCTTGCGTTCGCGACTTGCCGTGGACGATGCCGGACGCCTGTCGCCGCTTGTGGCGGCGCGTCTGGGTCGCGACCTGTTCGATCTGCTCTGCCGCATGAGCCTGGTGGGCGAGGGCTTTGTCCATCGCGATATCTCGCCCGCTAATATTATGGTGCGCACGGCGCGTCTACCGCTTGACCGGCAGCTTGCCGAGGGCACCTTTGACCTGTGCCTGATCGACTTTGGCTCGTCGCTGGCGCTCGAGCCTGCGTCGGCCGTGGCCGGTACCGGCGGCAAGGCGTCGTTTACGGAGCGTTATGCCACGCTGCGTCGCGCGACGGTTGCCTATGCCCCGCCCGAGATGCTCACCGACGATATTCCCGACCTGCGCGCTTTGCGTATGTCGCCGGCGATTGACGTTTATGCCGCGGCAAGCACGGTTTACGAGCTCATTGCCGGCGTCGTGCCATACGAAGCCGCGCCGAGCACTTCGGGCACCTCGGGTTCGCGCAAAAAGACGCGCGACATCGCGAGCCCCTACCGTCTCAAGATGGACACGCGGCCCGACTATCCCATTGGTGCCCATGCGCCCGGTTGCGATTTGACTCAGCTGCTTCGTCGTGAGCCCGATGTGGCGCTCGCCGCGGCCGAGCAGGCCCAGCAGCTGGGGCTTGAGCCGGATTCCGAAGAGCTACGCGATGCGCTGGCGTTTGTCGATGCCCAGCTGTTCGACGTGGTGATGGCCTGTCTGTCCAGCCATCAAAAAGATCGTCCCGAGCCGGCGGCGGTCGAGGCGGCGCTCTCGGCGTTTTGTGACCACTATGCGCAAAATGTCGGTCGTTCGCTCCGCGGCGAGCCGCTCACGCCGTGCCCCATGGATGCGTCTGGCCGCGCGGTTCGTCGCGCGCTGATGGTCGGCGCGACGGTCGTCTGTGGCGTGGTTTGGGCTGTGGTCGTGGTTTCGGCCGCGCTGCTGGCGTCGGGCGCTCGCGTGACGGCGACTTTGGGATCGCTCGTGTGGTCTGGGTCGCTACCGGGTATTATTGCCGCACTGGCGTTGGCGCTGCCAGGCATAGCCGGCGTTGCCGCGGGGGCATTTGCGCGTGATCGGCGCTCGGGGTTCCTGCAGGGCGTGCTTGCGCTTTCTGCCTGCGAGGTTCCGGTGCTGGTTGTGGCTGCATGTAGCGTATTTTTCCAACGCGCCGTGATGGGCGGCCTTGTTGCCGCTCTGGTTGCAACCTATACGCTTACGTGGTTTTTGCTTGCGATGGGCTTTGCCTTTGAACTTCCCGTTTCGGCACCGCGACGCACAAAAGCCCAGATGGCGACTCCGCTTGCCGGTGGAGCCGCAGCTGCCTGTACTTTTGGCGGACCTGTCGAAGTATCGTCCGATTCTATTTCTACGACCAAGGAGGCCTAGGTCATGGCATCTCAAGTTGAGCTCACCCCATGCGGGGCCATGTTTGACATCTTTAAGCGCGCGGCGCATCTGAGCCATATCGAGCTGTGCGGCTTGGTGCTTTCGTCCCGTCCGCTCGCCGACGGCCGCAGCCCGCAGAGCCGGGCCGCCGATCGCTCTTGGGTTTCCCGCTTTATCGTTCGCGCGCCGGTCGGCACGCTTCAGCAGCGCTACTTTGCCGAATACGGTACCTCGGCTGCGCGTATTATGTCGCAACTGGCCCTGCGCCAGCGCAATCCCATGGACTCCACGGCTGTGATCAATATGGTGTGCGGTCCTGCAGGTGAACCGATGGTACGCGCGCTCGAAGAGTGCCACCAGGACACGAATCTCTATCGCAACGCGCTCGATCGCCTGTCCCAGGTGGCGGAACTCATGCCCGCTGAGCGCGCCGAGGCCGTGCTGGCGCTGTTTGTCGCCGTCGGTTGTTCGGCGGATGTGCGGTCCTCGGTGAACTATGCCATCGACTACGCGCACGCGACCTGTGGCGGAGGCACATCCACGCCGCGTTCGCTTGGCATGTCGATGACCGCGGGCGAACGCGAACCCGCCCCGGCGCACCCCTTGGGCTTGCTGCGCGTGCAAAACAGTTTTGTCGTGAGCGCCCCGCGCTGGATTCAGCCGAGTGAGCAGGGTGTTGAGATTGGCGCGCTGGCCACTGGTGAGGGCGATATTACCGACGTCGGCGACGATGTCTCGGCCCGCCATGCCCATATCTGGTGCGATGCTCAAAATATCTGGCACGTCGAGGACTTGTCGTCCACCAACGGAACCGTGGTGGTAAACGGGGCCACGCGCGTCTGCATTCAGGTCGAGCCCGGCCGTTCCGCCCAACTCAATCCCGGCGACGAGCTCAAGCTCGGCGAATCCACTACCTACGCCATCCTCTTCGGTGCTCTCTAGCCGGTAGATAGGGGCGTTCCTTTTCTGCCGGCTGGGGACACTCCTTGGCGCGCCAGAGCCGGTCGCCTGGGGATGGAGAGGCCATTTTGGCCCTTGGCAGTCACCCGAGGTAAACCTTTACCGCCCGCCTATATTTGCCGAAATTACACTTGACGGCGGGGTACAATAAACCCGCATGCGGATTTCCGTTGCGGGCGCTTCCCATCGCCGGGGCGTGCCCGGGAGCATCCGGCATGCGGCCTTTGCGGCGCTCGGTCATGTGCAAGACGGGCGGTCGGGTCTGTGGGGCGCATCAGCTGCTCCTCGCCTCGGCATGTCTTCTCTCCACGCCACGTACCTGCTGCTGAGCCTGCCTGCCAGATGATTGGAAGCAACAGCGTAAATCCCATCACGCCAACATCCCGGCGATCGCCGGGGCCTGTATACCTATATGAGAGGAGAGGGGTATATGGCGCGTAAGTTTAAGTCTATGGACGGCAACGAGGCGGCCGCATATGTTTCGTATGCGTACACCGAGGTAGCGGGAATCTATCCCATTACGCCGTCCAGCCCGATGGCCGACCATGTCGACCAGTGGGCGGCCCAAGGTCGCAAGAACATCTTCGGCACCCCGGTCAAGGTCGTCGAGATGGAGTCCGAGGCAGGTGCAGCCGGTACCGTTCACGGTTCGCTGGGCGCCGGTGCTCTGACCACCACCTACACGGCTTCTCAGGGCCTGCTCCTGATGATCCCGAACATGTACAAGATCGCGGGCGAGCAGCTCCCGGGCGTCTTCCACGTCTCCGCGCGTTGCGTCGCTTCCCACGCCCTGAACATTTTTGGCGATCACTCCGACGTCATGGCCTGCCGTCAGACCGGCTTCGCCATGCTCGCCGAGGGCAACGTCCAGGAGGTCATGGACCTCTCGCCGGTGGCCCACCTTGCCGCCATCGAGGGCAAGACTCCGTTCCTTAACTTCTTCGACGGCTTCCGCACCAGCCACGAGATCCAGAAGGTCGCCATGTGGGACTACAAGGATCTGGCCGAGATGTGCGACATGGACGCCGTCCAGGCTTTCCGCGACCACGCGCTCAACCCTGAGCACCCGCACACCCGCGGTAGCCACGAGAACGGCGACATCTTCTTCCAGAACCGCGAGGCCTGCAACAAGGTCTACGACGAGCTCCCCGCCGTCGTCGAG
>URDZ01000051.1:0-13801 GCA_900546725.1 uncultured Collinsella sp.
TGCCAGCACGCCAAAGTCCCGCGATCGCCAGCACGATCGATAACAGCGCCACCGTGACGATGGCGTATTCCACAGTCGCTTGGGCAACCTCTTCACGCAGAACGCCATGCATTTCACGATCCCTCCTTTGAGCTTATTGTTTGCGGGACCAGGCGCACGGCGCGCAGACGACACGAAGCATCGCCAGTATCCGCGGCAACCGTCACCATATCGACCCAGCCGCGCCCATCGCGCACGATGGCGCCCCATACGTTGCCCTTAATATCGAGATAGCCGCTCAGGGCGAGCTGGGCCGTTGGCACCTCACGGTAGGCGCGTAACATATCCGCCGCTGCCTCGGTCATCGGTCGGTCCTCGGACCATGCAAGCCGGACCGCAATCGCGTTGTCCTCAGGCGAATCCGTCGCAGTGCCAGACCGCTTGTCGAGCGTCCGCAGAAAGGTTTGCGCCGTGACAGCGACATCCGAATCGTCCGCATCTCGCATCTCATCTTTTTGAGACGCCACCGCCGAATCTGAGCCCGAATCGAAGGCGGCCCCAGGACGCTGCTGCCGCGCGGCGTTAAGCCCCCAAAGCACCGCCGCTATCGCCACGGTCAGGCAAGCAAACACCAGCAGCACCCCGATGGGGCGCTCGCCCTCTACAAGCTGTTGATGCCCTCGCTGATAGCGTTCCATAGATCTTGGACCTTGCCTTTAAATGCAACGATGGCAATAATCGCGATCACCACAAGCACACCCACCAAAATGGCGTACTCGGTGGTACCCTGCGCGATCTCCTCCTGCAACAGCTCCTTGGCATGCTGGCGAGCGCGAATCGCCCGGCAAAAAGCCCGGTTCCAAGCCTTGTCAGCAACTTCGACCATCGTGTTCATGTATTCCTCCCTACATCATCCCGCCTGCTCCCAGCAGCGGGCCCAATATGGACAGAAGCAACGCCGGCAAGATGAGCGTGCCGGTGGGAATCAGCAGCTTGACGGGCGCACGCTCGATCTCACGCTCGACCGCGGCGCGATGAGCCGCACGGATCTCGCGACTTTGAGCGGCCAGCGTCTCGGCAAGCGGGGCACCCAGGGCGAGCGCCTGCCCCACCGTGATGGCAAAGGTCTCGAGCGCTCGCACGTCCAGATCGCGCGCGGCGGCCAACAACTCGTCCTCGCGTGTGCCCACGCCCACCTGCCACGCCATGCAGGCCCGCTCAAGTCGAAGAGCCAGCACTGACCGGCGGTTGGCGCAGAAAATCTCAAGCGCCGCATCAAACGAAAGACCGGCCGAAAGACCCAAGCGCACAACATCGATCATCTCGGACACTTCGCCGAGCGACACTCGCGCCGGGCCGCCCGCTCCAACCGCGCCCTTCACTCGCGCGGCCAGAGCATCGACCACCGAGCGACCCGCGGCAGCGACCAGCACCGCCTCGCGCTTGCAGACCTCTGCGATCTTGCGTGCATCCGCCCGATCCAAACCCGTCGCGACAAATACACTCAGGGCGCACAGGCAAGCCGCAACTGCAACCGGGGCGCTCATAGCTCCACCCGCATAATGCGCCGGATAACCACCAGGGCAACGGCGTTGAGGGCAAGACCCAGCACCACAGCGCCCGCGCCGGCAGGCGTCGCAAGACCGCGACGAAAATCTGCCGAAAGCAGCGCCAACACCGCGCACATGCCCGTCGGCATCGCCGCGACCATATGCGCAGACATGCGAGCCTGCGACGTCTTAACATCCAGGCGGCGCTTGAGCTCAATGCGCTCCCCCACCATGCTCGACGCCTCGGACAGTAAGTCGGCAAGCGGAGCACCGGTGCGCTGAGACACCTTAAGCGCCAAGGTCACAAGCGAAAGGCCGGGGGCGTCGATGCGCACGAGCAAGTCATCGAGCGCGTCGGTCGCCGAGATGCCGCAATCGATCGCCGCCGCTACCCGCAAAAACTCGGTATGTACCGGCTCTTGCGCATGAGCGCCCACAAAGCGCATGCCCTGGGCCAGCGAATGTCCCGAGGCAAGCGACATGGAAAGTGCGGTAAACGCCTCGGGCATGGCCTCTTCTGCATCGTGTTGCTCGCGCCGGCTCTCAAAGCCATCCCGAGCGGCGCCAACGGCAATCGGAGCAACAAGTCCCAAGGCAAATCCGAGGGGCGATAACGACACCATCGTTAGTAAAACGCAGCAGACACCGCTCGATAGCAGCAGAAACGCCAAACGCCCCGAAGCATCTTCAATCACGAGACCAAGGCGATGCGCCGGAGCCAGCGATGCCCACGAATGGGCGATCTTTTTCAGCAGATCGTTTTCCACCAGCTCACGCGGCAGCTTCTCTGCCACCGCCTCGAGCGCCTGACGCGCCAGCTCCGCCGGCGGCACCCGCGGCACACGAGGTTCCGCCCCGCACGCCGTCGCAACAGAAAACCCTGCCAAACCCCCTACGACGAGGGGCACAGCGACCTCCATTCGTCCACCTCCTCTTGTGTGAGCGTCCCCGACCGCAGGCCTTCTGCGATAAACGGCGGCTCGCGGTCAAGCGTCCAGGTGCGCTCGGCGGCATCGAAAGTCACATAGCGCTCGAGCTCTACACCGCCCGACGCGGCGCGACGCACCCCCGAATACGAGGAGACGAAGCGCCTGCCATCGGCGTGGCGCTCGGACATCACGATGCCGTCGAGCGCCATGGCAATCTGTTCCTCGATGAGCTCGCTCGGCAGATCGATGCCATAACGTGCAAGCAACGTCAGACGCACCACGGTCTCCTGTTCTGAACCCGCATGAAGTGTGGTGAGCGACCCGTCGTGGCCCGTGTTCATGGCCTGCAACATGTCGCAGCACTCGGCACCGCGCACCTCGCCCACCACGATGCGGTCGGGACGCATGCGCAGGGCATTGGTCACCAGGTCGCGGATCGTCACCGCGCCCTCGCCCTCAATCGAAGCCTCGCGCGCCTCTAGGCGCACCACGTGCGGATGATGCGCAAACTTGAGCTCGGCAGAGTCCTCGATCGTCACGATGCGCTCGCCGGTGGAAATCTCGCATGACAACGCGTTGAGCAGGGTGGTCTTACCAGATCCCGTGCCTCCCGCAACCGCCAGGTCCTGTCGCAGCGACACCGCGCACGACAGCAGCTGCGCATACCAAAGCGGCAGTGACCCCAGCCCCACAAGCTCGTCCAGCGAGCAGATGCGGTCCGAGAACTTTCGGATGGTGAGAATCGGTCCGTCAATCGCCACAGGCGGAATCACCGCGTTGACGCGATAGCCCGTTTTGAGGCGGGCGTTGACGATGGGGCTGCGCTCGTCGATACGGCGGCCAAGTGGCGAGATGATGCGGTCGATAAGCACACGGATCTGCTCATCATCCTCAAACGCATGTTCGATGGGGTACAAGACGCCACCGCGTTCAAAGAAAGCCGAGCGGCAGCCGTTGATCATGATCTCGGTAACGGTGTCGTCCTCGATGAGCGGCTGCAACGGCCCCAGGCCTACCACGTCATCCAAAATCTCGTCGATGATGGTCTCGCGTTCGGTCGTCGCGAGATCGGTCGGTTCCTCAACATTGAGCGCCGCCTCCACCGCGGGACGCAATTCCGAGCGGGCAAGCGCCGGGTCGATATAGGCGCTGATACGCGCCACTTCGTCGTAACCCATGCGGTCCATCACGGCGCGCTTGGTGCGTCGTTTCACCGCGCGGCGACGCCCCGCATCTACAGGCGCTGCAGCCGCTGCAGCGCCGGCAGCCTTAATCCTTGTTTGCAGGCTCATCGCTGATCACCCTCGCGCGACCAGGGAAGGCGGATACGCGGGCGCTCGGTACGCGTTGCACGGTCGGCGACCATATCGCTCCAAGGGCCGACGGCGCACCCCAGTTCCACGAGCATCTCGCGCGTGGCCTCGCGCACGCTGGTCGCAAAAGCGCTGGTCTGCCCCACTGCCTCGTCAGCGCGCCCAAACGCCATGAGCGCGGCGAGATCCTGCCCGCCATCGGCGATACGAATCTTGGAGCTCAACGCACAGGCAATCTCAAAGCGCATGGCGACGTCCTCGTCTGCCCCGCGCGCACCGAACCGGTTGAACACGGCGCTCATGCGCGTGCGCGGCACACCTACTCGACTTGCCAGTTCAATGACGCGCGACGCCGATGTCGCGGACGATACCGCCGCATCGCCAACGACCAGGCAACGGTCGCTCGCCGCCACCGCAGCCGCCACGGCGTCGCCCCAAAAGACCGAGGTATCGATAAAGACCACATCGGATTCGCGACGCAGAACATCAAGCAGTAGCTCCACCGGACGTGCCATGAGCTCGGCTTGCTCGGGCGCCGCGACGGGGCCCCAGAGCGTAACGCCCGGCGCCACGCGCATCGATGTGGCCACGATATCCGGCTCGGCAAGCGCGCCCGCCGCCGACGGCTCGATAAGTGCCGCCATATCGCGCGGAGCATCGACGCCTAACAAGTCGTAAAGGTTTCCAAACATCAGGTCCAGGTCGAGCACGGCGGCACGCAAGCCCAACAGCGACGATGTGTGTGCCATGGTGGCAACGATCGTCGACTTGCCGCAACCGCCCGAACCCGAAATGGCACAGATGACCGGAGCTCGATGCTGCGGAGCGGCAGCGTCTGCCGGCGGCATCGGAGGAGGCGGAGCGGGCGTCGGTGGCAGCGTCCCCGTTTCCCCCGCCGCAACCACACGCTGCGTCCAAGCCGGCATGGCAGCTTGTTCGGTCTGCGAGGCAGGTTCGTTCTGCGCAATCTGCTCATGCTGCATCAGCGATAACTCGCCGCACCCGGCAAAGCCCTCAACTTCGTCGAGTTCATCCGCCAGATTCACGCCGTGCACGTATCCCATATCTACAGCCGGGGAGTCGCCAGCATGCTGCGCCGGCCCTCCAGCGTCATCGTATACAAGGGGGTTCCGGGGGCGCCGACCATGCTCGGCTTCCGCTTTTCCATAATCATCAACACGCGGGCCTCTTGTAGCGCGAGGCGCCCCGGGTTCCCTATCAACAAAAGCATCGGGCTCAATCGTCATGTGCCGATCGGAATCAACCGCTCCCTCGCCCGCGCGCCCGTTGCCGCATATACTGTGCGCAGCGATGACCTCGGTCGCCCCCGCGCGAAACAGCCCCTCGATATCCGACGGATCGAGCGCTTCTATCAACACGACCACGCGACTCACGCGGCCTTCGGCCGTCAGGCGCGCAACAGTCTTGCGCACATCTTCGGTATCAAACAGAGACGCCGCGATGATGGCAGCCCCGCGGCGCGACGGAAACGCCCGAGCCATGGAAATCAGCCCGTCCAGGTCACCCACGCGAAGCACCTGTGCACCCGCATCACGGCCCTCGACTTCCCGCTGCAACAGCCCGTAATCGCCGCACGCGCAGCACGCAAGCCAGATCGCCTTCATCACTCGTCGCCTCCGCTCTTTTTGCCGCGCGCCGTGGCAGGAATCGTCAAGCTGACCGTTCCCTTGCCCGAGGCTCCCAGCAGTTCCTTGACGTCTTCGGGGTCAGCCGCCAGCGTCACCCATTCGATCTTGCCCTCGCGCGTGGCACCGGAATCCTCACTGGTATCGATCACGTACGCGCCGCACAGCCGATCGGTTACGCCGTCTTTTTGCACATACACATCCACGTAGCTGCCCACGCCCGTGGCGCCGCCGACCGAGTGCTCGGCATCGACCGCCACCGAAACGGCGACCTTGCCCTTAGGCACCTCGAGCTTGTGGCTCTCGGCCTTGGTGTAGACATTGCAGATCACGGCGTTTTTGGGAACACGCGAAGTCGTCACGTCGCCGCGCACCTGGCGCAGCTCGGTCGCCGCGTCACGCGGCAGCAGACTCGTCAGCCATTCCTGGGTTATGACATTGGTCTCATCGAGGGTCTCGCCCACATCGATATCGCGCGCCGCGACGCATACCTCGACGCGATCGCCACCTTACTTGGCCAAGGTCTCAGCCTGGACCCGTTCGGCTTGCGAGCGGATCGACGAGCCGTAAACCATGCAGAGCAGAGCAGCGAGCACGCCCGCGACCAGACTGATGGCGATGCGCTTGCTCTTGTTCACGGCCGCTCCTCTCATGGCAGTGCCGGGCGAATGCCCGTACCACCATTGTCTGGGCGGTCAGAGTGCAAAGCGGCGCAATCGCGATCTTGGTTTTCGATGTCAAACCAATCGCTGACCAAAAGCTGACCAGCCCGTCAAGCTCATGGCAAGGTTTTGGTCAGCACGTCAGCAAGCTGCATGTTTCGAGGCTTTTCCGCAGCAAAAAAGCCGTCTCCCGAACAGTTGGGAGACGGCTGTCATAGGAAAAATCAATTACAGATGGACATCGGGATCGAGCATTTGAGCGCTCACGCGCATGGATGACGCCAGGTTTTGGAACGTTTCCAGACGCAGGCTGTCAATCTGCCCGGCGTCCTCGGCCTCGCGAACGGCGCAACCCGGCTCATGGGTATGTGTGCAATCGCCAAACCGGCACGCGCGCGATGCCTCGACAATCTCGGGGAAGGCGCGCGCCAGACCCCGCTCGTGACCCACGAGCGGTAGGCTGCGCAGGCCCGGGGCATCGGCGATCACGCCGGCGTCGCCCGGCAGCGCCACCATCACGCGCGCGACGGTAGTGTGACGGCCCTGGTCGTCGCGTTCGCGCACACCGCCGGTCGCCAACGTATCGTGGCCCAGCAGTGCATTGAGCAGCGTCGACTTACCGGCACCCGACTCGCCCAGAATCATGGCGCAGCTCCCGGAGGGCACGCAGGCACGGACCTCGCCCAGGCCGCGGCCCTCGGCAGAGGACGTCGCGATCACGCGCACGTCCGGACCCACCAGGCGGCGCACGCGGTCCAGATCGCGCTCGAGCTCCTCGGCATCGCAGCGGTCAGCTTTGGTAAGCACCACCACCGGCTCGGCATCGCAGTCGAGCGCCAACACCAGCGAGCGCGCCACGCGGTCGAGCAGCACCTCACCGGCACCGAGCGCCTGCACGATTAGCACGCTATCCACGTTGGAGCAGAGCACCTGGCGCTCTCCACGGGCACGGCCGCGCCAACGCTCAAAGCTCGTACGGCGCGGCAGCACGCACTCAATCACGCCCATATCGTGCCCGGGAGCGCGGCGCACCGCCACACGGTCGCCCACGGCAGGCAGCAGGACCTCGTCCTCGCCGCGCGACTTGGCAAACCCCACGGCATGCTCGGCGCGGAAGGTGTCGTCGGCAGTCGCCACCAGCGGAAACCCGCGATCCAAGCGCACCACGGCACCCAGCCGCATCTGCTCGGGCTCCTCGGCATGTGCGCAGAAATCATCAAAGGCAGTCTGCTGGGTTTCATCGACCGGCAGGTCATCAAACGCCGGAACATCCTGCAGCGCATCAAGCCCCGGTACGCTCGCCAACAACTCCTCGGCAGACACGGGAGCCTCGGTCGCGAGTTTCCGACGACGATCGCGCTTAGCCCGCGCCCCCGTCGTCTTTTTCTTCGCCTTAGCCTTCGCCTTGCCCACAAGCGCCTCCCAGCACCATAAATCACAACTGAGCAGGTATTTTAAATCAAAAAGAGCTGGCCGGGCAAAGCCCGACCAGCTCACAAACTTTCCCTCAGCCCTTTTCATCCGCACGGGAGAAAAGCCAGCAAGGATACCGCAGGGCCCGCCCGCCGGGAGGGGTTTCCTAAGGGCACATCCCGCAGCCGCAACGCGGCGAGGACGTGCCCGTGGAAACCCCGCAGGCCCCGCGGCCGGTGGGAGCAACGCTACTTCACGACCAAAATGTCGCAGTCCGTATTGCGCAACAGGAACGTCGAAATCGAGCCCAGTAGCGCGTACTTAATTGAGGACAGGCCGCGGGCGCCGCAGAGCACCAGATCGGGCTTGACCACGTCGAGCATCTCATCCTTGAGCGTCTCACGAATGCGGCCGGTACGAATCATGACCTCGACCTCGGGAATGTCGGGATTGGCCTTGGCCTCCTCGAGCTGCTTGGCGATGGAGTTGTTAAAGGCCTCCTCCAAGCCGTTGACCAGGTCGACCGGATAGGAACCGGCGCTTTCGAGCGCGGTGGAGTCGATGACGTGGCCGATAATCAGCTTAGCGCCGTTGTTCGCGGCGACCTTGATGGCGCGTGCGAGCACAAAATCCTGCTGCTCAGTACCGTCGAGTGAAACAAATACTTTGGTGTAGCCCTCGTTCATGGTTTCCTCCTTGGTCTATCGCACGGGCGCGGGGCTCGTGCGTCGGGCGGGCGCGGGCGCGTTGGCCGCCGGACACTTTATCTTGTTGCAGTTATACCCAAGGATTTCGGTTTGACCGCTCGCAATTCTGTGAACGGGCGAGTTTTTTGGTAAGGGTAGGCGCGGTCGCACCGCCAACGGTTGATAATGGGACATCGCCCGCATCGTCCGCAGAACATCTACCGGCGGGTGTCTAACGAGGGGGTCCCTTTGGATATCATCGAGCTTCTAAAATCTGCCTTCATGGGCCTGGTCGAGGGCATCACCGAATGGCTGCCCGTTTCGTCGACCGGTCACATGATCTTGGTGGACGAGTTCGTCAAGATGAACGTGAGCGAGACGTTCTGGAATATGTTCCTGGTCGTGATTCAGCTTGGCGCCATTTTGGCCGTCTGCGTCCTGTTCTTCTACGACCTTAACCCGTTTTCTCCCAGCAAGGGCAAGGAAGGCCGTCGCGACACCTGGGTGCTGTGGGGCAAGATTGTGCTCGGCTGCATTCCTGCCGCGGCAATCGGTCTGCCGCTCAACGACTGGATGGAGGAGCATTTCTACAATGCTCCCGTCGTGGCGCTGGCGCTCATTGTGTACGGCGTACTGTTTATCGTGATTGAGAACTGGCGCGCGAGCAAGCGCGAGGAAATGGCCGTTGCCGGTTCGTTTGGTTCGCGTGCTGTGGTGTCGGGTGGACGTCCCGCCGGTGCGCACTTTGCGGCGCCCGTCGCGGCTACCGCTGAGGATGAAGACGATGACGATAGCCTGGACTTTGGCTCCATCACTACGCTCGAGGATCTGAGCTGGAAGACCGCACTGGGCATCGGTTGCTTCCAGGTGCTTTCGCTGATTCCGGGCACATCGCGCTCCGGCTCCACCATCATCGGTGGCCTGCTTTTGGGCTGCACGCGCTCGGTGGCGTCTAAGTTTACGTTCTTCCTGGCCATCCCTGTCATGTTTGGCGCGAGTGCGCTCAAGCTGGTCAAGTACTTCATCAAGGGCGGCACGTTCGGCGCCAACGAGGTCGCTATCTTGGGCGTGGGCTGCGTTGTGGCCTTTGTGGTTTCGCTCATCGCCATCAAGTGGCTTATGGGCTTTGTCCGCCGCCACGACTTTAAGTGCTTCGGCGTCTATCGCATTGTCCTGGGCATCGTAGTGCTCGCATACTTCTTTGTCCTGGAGCCCATGCTCGGCCTCTAACTTAGTTAACGCTGCGCGGCGGCCAGGGTGACAACCTGTCATTTAAAAGGCAAGACATGGCCAAAAGGTCTATGCCTTGCCTTTTTCATGCCAATTTGTTCGCCCTGGCCGTCGCTCGCTGCTGTGTCCGATTGTGCGATGTCAATCTGCCATCCGGGGACGGGGTGGAAATGGTAGAAAGACTATCCTTCCGCTACAGGTGGTACGGAGAAAGACGATTACTCACCGCGCTCGCTGCTGCTGATGTCGCCATCGCCGTCGATCTAGAGCTTCGCGGGCAGTTTTCATGGATAAGACCCCTCAAAAAGGCGCCTATAGACATGAAAACCGCCCGCAACCGTTGGAAGGCTGCGGGCGGAAGCGTACGGCATGGGGACCGAGCTCGCTACAGGTCGCGATAATCGATGAGGCGTAGGTTGTCCTGTTCCTCAAGCCAGACGCGCAGCTCGGGGTCGATAAGCGCGTCGACCTCCTTGGTGCGGTTGACGGTGAGCGACGAAGTCTCAAGAATAAAGCGGTCGAGATACCCGGGGTGGCAGACGAACACGACCGTCTCGTCGGCACCCATCTCGCGCACGGTTTGCTTGATGGACTCGGCGGGCTCATAACTGGGCTCCATCGAGCGCATCACCATGCGAACCGGCGTATTCCCGCAGGTCACGGTTGCGGTCGGATCGAACGAGGCAATCTGGTGGCGGAACCCGTGTGCAGTAGCGACATCCGCAATGGCGCGGTTCAGGTTGTCAGACAGCACCGCGTGCGCCTCAAAGTAATCCGGCTCGCGGCCAACGACCTCGAGGAACCGCGCAAGCTGAGCCTCGATCTCAATAACCGCCTCGTCGTAGTCCACGAAGTCGACGCCCTCTTTCCACGAGGCGCGGTACTCGCGGCTGGAACGGAAGCATCCGTCCGGCCCAAGCAGGCTGCTCACGTGCGCCGGATCGGCACACGGACGGCCAAGGCAGACGTTGGTGTGCTGGCCCACGGCGATATCGGAATCGGCGACCCAGGACCAACCGCGTGTCGTCTCGGGCATGTTGGGCATGACGCCCACGGAGCGCACCAGTCCCTCGTTGACCGAACGGGCGATACCCAAGTTGGCGGCGTATGAGTAGCCGATGTCGTCGGCGCGAATCAAAAGCTGCTTCACGGCAATCTCCCTTCAACAGCGGTGCCGCGCGAGCACTCGACCCGCGCGGCAAGCGTCAATCTATATAGTAGGCCTATGCCTGAATCTGTGCAGCAGCGGCGGCGTCTGCATTGTCAAGCGTTATTTCTACCATTTCTACCCCGTCCCCAAATGGCTGGCGGTGCGTCCGCGCGGCTCGGTATACTGGTACGGCTCAAACTATGGCGCTGCCCGCAGGCGCGCCGTCCGTCAGATGAGGAGTCGCCCATGACCCAGCCCCTGCCCTGGGAAAAGAACACCGCGGTACCCGTGCCGCCCGCGCCGGAACCCGTGCCGCTCGATGCGTACACCGCCCCCGCCGCGCCGGAACCCGAGCTCGTTCCGCTCGACATCTACGACGCTCCCGCGCCGGCGCCCAAGCCCGCCAAGCCGCTCGTCGACATCGACAGCCTTAACCCCGCCCAGCGCGAGGCGGTCCTGACCACCGAGGGCCCGCTGCTGGTGCTCGCCGGTGCTGGCTCGGGCAAGACCCGCGTCCTGACCTTCCGCATCGCCCATATGCTCGGCGACCTGGGCGTTAGGCCCTGGCAGGTCTTGGCCATCACGTTTACCAACAAGGCCGCGGCCGAGATGCGCGAGCGTCTGGCGGCACTTATTCCCAGTGGCACCCGCGGCATGTGGGTGTGCACCTTCCACGCCATGTGCGTGCGCATGCTGCGCGAGGACGCCGATCTGCTGGGCTACACCGGTCAGTTCACCATCTACGACGACGATGACTCAAAGCGCATGGTGCGTGACATTATGCAGGCGCTCGGCATTGAGCAAAAGCAGTTCCCCATCAACATGATCCGCAGCAAGATCAGCTCGGCTAAAAACGCCATGATCGGGCCCGAGGACATGCTCAAATCCGCCGACAGCCCCAACGACAAAAAGGCCGCGCAGGTCTACCTAGAGCTGGAGCGCCGCCTGCGCGCCGCCAACGCGATGGACTTTGACGACCTGCTCGTGCGCGCGCTCGAGCTGCTGCGCACCCGCCCCGAGGTGCTCGAAAAGTACCAAGAGCGCTTCCGCTACATTAGCGTCGACGAGTATCAGGACACCAACCACGTCCAGTACGAGATCGCCAACCTGCTGGCCGCTAAGTACCAAAACCTCATGGTCGTGGGCGACGATGACCAGTCCATTTACAGCTGGCGTGGCGCCGACATCACCAATATCCTGGACTTTGAGAAGGATTTTAAAAACTGCAAGACGGTCAAGCTCGAGCAGAACTACCGCTCCACGGGCCATATCCTGAGCGCCGCCAACGCCGTGGTGCGTCACAACTCACAGCGCAAGGACAAGCGCCTGTTTACGGCCGAGGGCGATGGCGAGAAGATCCAGGCCTTCCAGGCAAGCGATGAGCGCGACGAGGGCCGCTGGATTGCCGGCGAGATCGAAAAGCTGCACTCCAAGGGCACGAGTTACGACGACATCGCCGTGTTCTACCGCACCAACGCCCAGTCGCGCATTCTCGAAGATATGTTCCTGCGCGCGGGCGTGCCCTACAAGATCGTGGGCGGCACGCGATTCTTCGACCGTGCTGAGATCCGCGACGTTATGGCCTACCTCAAGATGATCGTGAACCCGGCCGACGAGATGAGCGTCAAGCGCGTCATCAATACGCCGCGCCGCGGTATCGGCTCCACCTCGATCCAAAAGATTGAGCAGCTGGCGCGCGACAACCGCTGCTCGTTCTTCCAGGCCTGCGAGATCGCGTGCGCCGAAACCGGCATGTTTAGCGCCAAGGTCCGCAACGGCCTGTCGAGCTTTGTGTCGCTGGTGCGCGAAGGTCGCCGCATGGACGGCGAGCTCAAGGATGTTGTCGAGATGATTGTCGATAAGACGGGCCTGCTGCAGGCTTTCCGCGCCGAAGGCACCATGGAGTCCGAGAGCCGCGCCGAGAACATTCAGGAATTCCTGGGCGTCGCTGCCGAATTTGAAGAGACGCACGAGGATATCGAGGGTACGCTCGAGAGCTTAGAAGAGCTGCGCGCAGCCGGTGTTGCCGACGTGCCTGCCGAGCCCGAGCCCGTCGTGGTGAGTGCGCCCGCGCCCGAGCCAGGGCCGTCCGCCCCGGCATCCTCGTTTGAGGCGCTCGTCGGCGCCCGTGACGCCGCGGGCTCTAATCCGCTCGATAGCTTGGCCGCTCCGGCGCTCTCGCCGCAGGATGCCCTGGCCGCCGCCATCGCGGGCAACGCGTATGCCGCGCCGACGGAGATGCCGGCGGGTGCCGTGCATGCCGACGAGATCGAGCGCACCTACGGTCCGCTCACCTGTAAGGCGCTGCCGGCACTCATGGAGTGGCTGGCCCTGCGCTCCGACTTGGATTCCCTGGCCGGCGAGACGCATGCCATCACCATGATGACCATCCACTCCGCTAAGGGCCTGGAGTTCCCGGCGGTGTTCGTGGCCGGCATGGAGGAGGGCATCTTCCCGCACGTGCACGACTTTGGCGGCAGCGATGACCCGGGCAAGCTCGAGGAGGAGCGTCGCCTGGCCTACGTCGCCATCACGCGTGCCCGTAAGCGCCTGTTTTTGACCTATGCGGCCACGCGTCGCACCTACGGCTCGACCTCTGCCAACCCGCGCTCGCGCTTCCTCAATGAGATTCCGTTTGAGGATATCGAGTTTAGCGGTATCGGTTCTGCCGGTTTTGAGGGCACGGGCTGGGAGAAGCGCGGCGACCGTCACGGCACCTTTGGCTCGGGCATGGGCTCGGATATGTATGGCGGCAAGGTGTTCGGTTCGCATACGCGCTCGACCGGCGGTTCCGGTTCGCGCGGCGGATCGAGCTTTGACGACTTCTTTGGCGGCAGCAGTTACGGGACCGAGCGCCATCGTGGGGTTTCGCCCGACGCCGGCCGTGTCGCCTCGACCTTTGGCTCGGGCGCGCCGCGAGCCAAAAAGCCCTCGTCCAAGGTGTCCCCGACGGTGGAGCGCAAGGTCGATCGCGCCAGCGCATCGCAGGACTTTGCCGCGGGCGATACCGTGAGCCATAAGACCTTTGGCACGGGTACCGTGATCTCAGTCGCTGGAGACATGATCGAGGTTCAATTCGAAAAGACCGGCCAGACCAAAAAACTCATGAAGGGCTTTGCTCCGATCGTCAAGCTGTCGTAATCTCGTCGGCCCCGGACAGGCGCCAAGGACAACGTCGCCTGCTCGGGCAGTCCTGCTCGCACGGAGAGCACATTAAGTGCTCTCCGGCTCGTGCGGAACTCG
>URDZ01000052.1:0-13613 GCA_900546725.1 uncultured Collinsella sp.
GGCGGGGCCATTGTGGCTCTTGACAGCGGATTGGGTCATATGAGCGAGCCGGTGGTCATGTCAATGTGCTTAGATACGGTGTCAGCCATACGCTCTCAATCTCTAACATGCTCTTTCGTGCTTATTTGCGCAGATGATGATACTCCTAATGCAACCAGTCGGCACTTGGGGACGTTCCTTTTCTGTCGGCAGCTGGGGACACTCCTTATCTCTTCTAACTAGTCATTCAAGAACGTCCCCAATGACTAGGTGGGGAAGGCGTGAGACAATGGTGGGCGTTGTGTTGTTCGCGCTAAGGAGTTGCCATGTTGTTGTGTCCCGTTTGCCATGAACCGTTGGTGGACGATGAGCGTGGGGCCGCATGTGCGGGCGGACACCGGTTTGACCGTGCGCGCGAGGGTTATCTATATCTACTGCGCTCGTCCAAGAGCG
Source organism: uncultured Collinsella sp. (assembly GCA_900546725.1). Lineage (GTDB taxonomy): Bacteria > Actinomycetota > Coriobacteriia > Coriobacteriales > Coriobacteriaceae > Collinsella. Next base: position 433 of record URDZ01000052.1, read on the forward strand.
GCGACTCCATGGGCGATCCCAAGTCGCAGGCACGCAGCCGTCGTGACTTTCTAAACCGTGGCTACTATGCGCCGTTGCGCGATGCAATGGTCGAGCTGGTGCGTGAGCGGGCGGCTGGGTGCGCTGCGTCTACGAACGGCCCCATGACGTTGCTCGATATTTGCTGCGGCGAGGGCTACTACACCAGCGCCATGGGCGCGGTGCCGGGTGTGGATGCTTACGGTTTCGACCTGGGCAAAGAGATGGTACGCCTTGCCGCCAAGCGCGGCGATGCGACCTATTTCGTGGCCAACATGAAGGACGTCCCCGTGGCCGATGGCGCCTTCGATATGGTGACCGAGCTCTTTGCCCCCTTTAACGAGCGCGAGTTTGCCCGCGTGCTGGCACCCGAGGGCTCGCTCTACACCGTGGTGCCGGGTGCCCGTCATCTCTTTGGGCTCAAGGAGGTGCTCTACGACACGCCGTACCTTAACGATGAGAAGCTGCCGAAGACCACCGAGCTCGAGTTGGTCGGAACGCAGCGGGTGTCTGCGAATATTACGCTCCAGACCCAGGCCGATATCGAGGCGGTGTTCCAGATGACGCCGTACTACTACCGCACGCGCCCTGCCGACAAAGAGCGCCTGGCAAACCTGGAAACGCTCCAGACCGATATCGACTTCATCATCGCCGAGTACCGCCACAGCTAACAACCTGCCAAAAAGGGACAGGTTTATTTTGGTAGGTTTTATCTGGGCAAACGTAAAGGGCCGACCGCGGAGATGCGCGATCGGCCCTTTTTAGTTGCCTGGCTGCAGGGGTTATGAGAAGCGAGCGCTTATAGGCGGTCCTTGTTCTCGGCCTTAACGGCGTGTGCCTGCTGAACAAAGAACAGGTCGTACACCACGATGACAAAGGCGCCAAAGTTGATGGCGTCGCCGCCAAACGCGGGAAGCGTGAGCACCGCTTGGGCAAGCGTGGCGACCGCGGCAACAATACCGAGCTTAAACGCGCCGTCCACCTGCGAAGGCTTGTTGGCGCCCTTGATACCGGCGACGCCTGCGGCAAGGTCGACGAGACCCTTGGCGATAAGCACGACCGCTGCGAGTGTGGCGTACGAACCGTACGTGGAATCGAGACCGCCCGTGGCAATACCGACGCCGGCGGTGACGAGGCTGGCGATGCCCAAAACAAAGTAGATGAGAGCAAGGATTTTGAGAGTCTTGCGAGTGAAGCTCATGGCTGGTCCTTTCGATACGAGTACGCCAACTTGGCGCACCCAATGTACTGCACATATGGTGAAGCACATTGTAGTTCAACGCGGCGATGCATGCGTTTGAAAGCGCATTGAGCCCGCGCAGCCAAGCCCAACCTTTCAAAAAGGAAGGCTGGGCGTAAGTCAAATCGATGGCAGCGTATGCGCGGCGCTGCGATGATGGGTCCATGGTAAGAGCTGGTCTCAAGGAGGAGCCATGATGTACGGAGCAGGGCAAGTGCATGAGCCGCGGTCGTTGGGAAGGCGCATGAGTGATTCTGCGATCGCTGCCGTGTGCACGGGATTGATGACGGTGCTTTGCATTGGGATGCTGTGGGCCATGTCGCATGTGGGACAATAGCGAACGGTTGGGTGCTGACATAAACGGTGCCCCGCGTATTCGTTTTGCTTGTTAAGGAGTGTCCATGGGCGTCGTCGATCCCTTATCTGTTGCTCGGGCCGCGGGGCTTGAGCTGATCGGGAAGCCCGAGGGCCTCACGCTCACCGACGGCACGATGGAGCTGCGCGCGGATTTTGGCCGCATGCTGCCGCGACTCAAGCAGGGCCGTCTGCAGCAAGAGCTGTTGGTAAAGGCCGCGCGCACAAAAGGCATCGAGAGCCCATGGGCGATTGACGCCACGGCAGGCTTTGGCGAGGATTCGCTGCTGCTGGCGGCTGCGGGTTTTGCCGTCGATCTGTATGAGCAGGATTGCGTGATCGCGGCGCTCCTCAAGGATGCCTTGGATCGCGCGGCAGATGATCCGGCGCTTGCGACAGCCGTGGCGCGCATGCGCTTACATGCGGGCGAGGACAGCATTGCCGGCCTTCGCCATACAGCTGAGCTGATCGGGCAGGGCGAGCTCACCGTTCCTGACGTGGTGTATCTGGACCCCATGTTTCCCGGACGCACCAAGAGCGCGGCGGTTAAAAAGAAGTTCCAACTCTTGCATCATCTGGAACAGCCGTGCGCCGATGAGGAGACGTTGGTCGAAGCTGCGCTTGCGGTGCACCCGCGCAAGGTCGTTATCAAGCGACCGGTGAAGGGGCCACTGCTTGCCGGCGTTAAGCCGAGCTATCAACTTGCGGGCAAGGCCGTTCGTTACGATGTTTTGGTGCCGCCGCGCCCGTAGCTTGCGTGCGATGGCTGGCGCTCCGTCAATGCCGTGCCGATGCGGCGCCTATTTCCAAGGGTGCGACGTCAGGTGCCATCCGCCGCAGTATTCGCATTTGTAGCAGGCCAAACCGCGCCGCCCGCGGTTTTCGCAGTCGGCCATAACGGCCTCGGCCTCGGCGCGCGTGTCGTAACGGTTTTTGCGCTCGCACGACTTGTAGCGCCAGGCCTCATCGCGCTCGGCGCCCAGGGCGTCGCGGCGCTCGTCCTCGCGTGCAAACAGGTCGCTCATATCGCCGCCGGTGGCAGTGCTCAAAAACTCGCTTTTTGCTTTTGACCAGGCGGCTCGCTTTTTGCTCCCCATCTGCATCGCGCCCCTCTCCAAACGTTGGTATCATTGCTCAATCAAAGTGATACCAATAAACGTGAGGTCGCCGCGTGATGATCAGAAAAACCCTCGATACCGACATTCCCGCTGTCATGGCTATCTATGACGCGGCCCGCGCCTTTATGCGCGCGCATGGCAACGCCACACAGTGGCCCGAGGGCACGCCTTCTGCCGAGCAACTGGCTGCCGATATCGCCGCCGGTGGCAGCTATGTGTGCGAAGTCGATGGCCGCGTGGTGGCGACGTTTGCCTTTTTGCCCGGCCCGGACGAGTGCTATGACGTAATTGAGGATGGTCAATGGCGCAGCGACACTCCGTACGCCGTGCTGCACCGTGTGGCGTCCGATGGCACCGTGCACGGTATCGCGGCTGCGATGTTTGCCTTTGCCAAGGAGCGTGCCGATCACCTGCGCATCGACACGCATCAGGACAACCTGCCCATGCAGGGAGCCATCGCCAAGGCCGGGTTTAAGCGCGCCGGTATCGTATATGTGTCGGACGGTACGCCGCGCGTCGCGTTTGATTGGCTGCGCGAGGCATAAAGGCCGAGTCACATACCAGCGTTTCACCGAAATGAAAATGGCCCCGAGTGGGGCCATTTTTGGTAAAACGCGTTGTTGTGGGGCTCGCGTTGCTACCGTCCCAGATGACCCCGGGCAGACAAAAAAGGGAGGTGCCGGCTTTCGCAAGGCGCGAACCTACGAAAATCGCTGCGCGGCAACGCGGGGCGATGAGCTCGGTCGGGGGATAGGGCCCGCTTCGCCCGCCGGCCCGTAAATTGTATCATCCAGTGTGGAACGAGAGCGCCCGTTGCCGCGTGCGATGGGCTTGCAATAAGAGGAGAGCCATGTCGAAGCAAGCGGTCGTTGGAATCTTGGCGCATGTCGATGCCGGCAAGACCACGCTGGCCGAGGCCATGCTGTTCAACGCGGGTCGCATTCGTAAGTGCGGCCGCGTGGACGATGGCGATTCGCATCTGGATACGAACGCGATCGAGCGCGAGCGTGGTATTACGATCTTCTCGTCGCAGGCCGTGCTCGACCATGGCGATACCCACGTCATGCTCGTGGATGCGCCGGGGCATGTCGATTTTTCTGCCGAGGCGGAGCGCACGCTGCGCGCACTCGACTACGCGATTTTGGTTGTGGGCGCCAACGACGGCGTGCAGGGGCACACCGAAACCCTGTGGCGCCTGCTCGCGCGCTATGACATTCCGACGTTCATCTTTATCAACAAAATCGATTTGGAGAATCCCGGTCGAGATGTTTTGCTGGCACAACTTGGGCAACATCTTTCCGAGGGCTGCCTGGATGCCAGCGAACTGTTGGCGGGCGGCACCGTTCAGGAGGACGCTGCTGCGTTGGATGAAGCGGCTCTCGACGAGTTTCTCGACGCAGGGGAGCTTTCGACTGCCACGCTTTCGCGGCTGGTCGCAGAACGAAAGTTGTTTCCCTGCTTTGCGGGCTCGGCGCTCAAGGACCAGGGTGTGGCAGAGCTACTCGACGGCATATGCGCTCTGATGCGCGAGCGAACATGGCCCCAGGAGTTCGCCGCGCGTGTCTACCGCGTGAGTCGTGGAGACCGTGGCGAGCGTCTTACCTGGGTCAAGGTGACGGACGGCACACTGCATGCCAAGCAGATGATTGGCGGACGTTCCGGTGCCGAGGCATGGGAGCAGAAGGTCGATCAGGTACGCATCTATAACGGCGAGAAGTATGAGCTTGCCCAAGAAGTTGCTGCTGGCGGTATTTGTGCCGTGACGGGTCTTGCGCACGTTCGCCCGGGGGACGCCCTGGGCGCGGAGACCGCGGGCGATGCGCCCGTCATTGCGCCAGTCCTCACCTATACGGTGCTTCCGGGCGAACACGATGTCCATACGGTGTTCAAAGCGTTGACTGAGTTGGCGGACGAAGATCCCATGCTCGGCGTAAGCTGGAATACGCATCTTGAGCAGATTCATTTGCAGTTGATGGACGCCGTGCAACTCGAAGTCGTGCAGCGGGTGTTAGCCGATCGCTTTGGCCTTTCGGTTGCGTTTGAGCCCGGCGGCATTCTCTATAAGGAGACTACTTCGCAGCCGGTCGAGGGCGTGGGCCACTTTGAGCCGCTGCGCCACTATGCCGAGGTGCATCTGCGTCTGGAGCCGTTGCCAGCGGGTTCGGGTGTGCAGTTTGGCACCGTGACCTCGACCGACGAGCTCGATCTTAACTGGCAGCGTTTGGCACTCACCAACGCCATGGAGCGCGACCACCTGGGCGTGCTGACCGGCTCGCCCATCACCGATGTGCGCATTACGCTCACGGGCGGCCGTGCGCATGCCAAACATACCGAGGGCGGCGATTTTCGCCAGGCCACGTACCGCGCGATTCGCCAGGGTTTGATGCAGGCGCGTGAGGCCGGCGCGGCGGTGCTGTTGGAGCCGTGGTACCGCTTTGAGCTCGAGGTGCCGGGGGAGTGCGTGGGCCGGGCGCTCTCGGATGCCACGCGCATGGGTGCCGAGTACGAGCCGCCGACGATGGCGGGCGATCGGGCGAAGCTTGTGGGTCGCGTGCCGGCATCCGAGGTGCAGGATTATGCGCTGGAGGTGGCCGCCTACACGAGTGGTCGTGGGCATCTGTACCTAGAGTTCGCCGGCTATGCGGCTTGCCATGATGCCGAGCGCGTAATCGAGGCGGCCGCCTATGGGCCCGAGACCGATCTGCCCAACACGCCCGATTCGGTCTTTTGCTCTCACGGCGCCGGTTACACGGTCAAATGGTACGACGTCCCCGCCGCGGCGCACGTAAAGATCGATCCCGCCACCTTCCGCCCCTGGCGAGCAGCAGACGCCGAGTTTTTCGGCCACATGTGACAAAGGGACAGTTCCTTTGTCACATGCTATTGGTATAACTTGGTATAAGTTGGTATAACTATTGCCAGGGTTTGCCAATCCGAGGAGGCCGACATGAATCCAAATCCCTTTAAGCCAACGGCTGGCAAGCGGCCTCCGATGCTCATTGGTCGCGAGTCGGTCATCGAAGATTTCGAGGAAGGGCTCGATAACGGCGCCGGAGCGCCGGGTAGGTTCATGCTCATTACGGGAAACCGCGGCTGTGGCAAGACGGTTCTCCTGCGGGAGCTGCAACGTCTAGCCAATGAGCGCGGATGGGCGGTTGTCTCCGATTCCGCTTCGCTTGGCTTATGCGATCGCTTGGCCGACGCGCTTCGCTCGAATAAACCCGTTGTGACGTCAATGGAGCTCGGTCCGTCGTTTGGCCGGATGTCGGTCGAGGCGGCGCGAGCAAAGGGCGAGACGTTGCGAGGGCTGGTCAACGAGCGCCTTAAGAAACTCGGTCCAGGCAAGGGCATACTGTTTGCGATTGACGAGGCGCAATCGGCGTCTATCGAGGAACTGGCGGCTCTTGCCGTTCTCTATCAGCAGGTGCTTGGAGACCAGGATGCCACGGGCTTGTCAGATAGCGACCAGCGCGGTCTTGCGCTGGTGTTCGCCGGCTTACCCAGTATGGTTGACGATCTGCTCGAAGAGCCGAGCGTGACGTTTTTGCGGCGTGCCCAGCAGCGTACGCTGGGGGCGATATCTTTGCCCAAGGTGCGCGATTCATATATCCAGACGGTCAAAGACGCTGGTCTTTACGTTGACGCGGAGACAGCGGACCTTGCGGCACGCAAGAGCATGGGGCATCCCTATATGGTTCAGCTGGTGGGCTATTACATGTGGCGCTCTGCTGTCCGACGTGGCTCACAGGTCATCGAAAGGCGCGATGTCGAGGATGGCCATGCGGATGCCGTCTCCGAGTTCTACGAAGCGGTTGACGCGCCCCTGTATTACGGGCTGCGCAGTCCACAGCGCCTTTTTATCGAGGCTATGGCGGTTGACGAGAACAAACCGACGCGCATGGCGGATATCATTGAGCGTTGTGATCGTACCCAGAGCTGGGCGAGTAAATATCGCGCAAGCCTGATTCGCGAGCGCGTCATCGAGGCTGCCGGATACGGCCTCGTCCGGTTTACCGTGCCCATGCTGGGCGCGTACGTTCGCGATCGAGTTTTATGGCATGAGTAGGGTGATAAAGGTGACGGAACAGAAGATGAGCCCGCAGGCTATCGAGGTGCGTGGCGCGCGCGTTCATAACCTTAAAGACATCGATATCGATATTCCGCTGGGAAAGCTCGTGGGCATTGCCGGCGTGTCGGGTTCGGGCAAGAGTTCGCTGGCGCTGGGGGTTCTTTATGCCGAGGGCTCGCGTCGCTACTTGGAAGCACTCAGCACCTATACTCGACGTCGCCTAACGCAGGCCGAACACGCCCAGGTGGACGAGGTGCTGCACGTGCCGGCAGCGCTCGCGCTACACCAGCGTCCGAGCGTGCCGGGCGTGCGCTCTACCTTTGGCACCATGACCGAGCTCAACAACAGCCTGCGCCTACTCTTTAGCCGCTGTGCCCATCACGTGTGCCCGCATTGCGGGGCGCGTGTGGAGCCGAGCCTTAACGTAGCGGCTGGCCTGTCGCTCACGTGTCCGACATGCGGCCGCGAGTTCTACGCGCCGAGTGCCGAGGATTTGGCTTTCAATAGCGGCGGTGCATGCCCCACATGTGGCGGCACCGGTGTCATGCGCGAGGTGGACGAGGCGAGCTTGGTACCCGACGAGTCAAAGACTATCAACGAGGGCGCGGTGCTTCCTTGGGGCACGCTCATGTGGGATCTGATGAAGCAGGTGGCCGGCGAGATGGGCGTGCGCACCGACGTGCCGTTTAACCAGCTCACGCCTCAAGAGCGCGACATCGTGTTTCATGGTCCGGCGGTTAAGAAGCACATTCTCTACGTCCCCAAAAACGGCGAGGGCGCCACGCCGCTCGACTTTACCTATTACAACGCCGTCTATACCGTCGAGAATGCGCTCGCCAAGGTCAAGGACGATAAGGGCTTAAAACGCGTTGCGCGCTTTTTGCGCGAGGGCCCATGCCGCGATTGCGGCGGCACGCGTCTCTCCGAGGCTGCGCGCCAGCCCCAGGTGCGCGGTATCAATCTGGCGCAGGCGGCGGCTATGACGCTAGGCGAGGCGATTGAGTGGGTGCGCGGGGTGCCCGCATTCTTGCCGCCCGAGATGCGGCCCATGGCGACGGATATCTGCGATTCGTTTTTGAGCGCGGCCCGTCGTCTGGTCGACTTGGGTCTCGATTACCTTTCACTCGACCGCGCCGGCGCCACGCTTTCCACGGGTGAGCGCCAACGCGTGCAGCTTGCTCGCGTGGTGCGTAACCGATCGACAGGCGTGCTTTATGTGCTGGACGAGCCTTCGATCGGCTTGCATCCTGCCAATGTCGACGGCCTGGTAGGCGTGATGCGAGATCTGGTGGATGACGGCAACACCGTGGTTGTTGTCGACCACGATACGCGCGTACTGGCGGAAGCCGACTATCTGGTCGAGATGGGTCCCGTTGCCGGAGCAGGCGGCGGCAATGTGATCGCCGCTGGTACGGTAGACGAGGTCGAGCGATCGCAGGGCAGTCGCATCGCGCCGTTTTTGCGCTCAGAGTCCAAGCGCTTGCGTCCGCAGGTGACTGACGACGACATGTTCGACCAGGGACATATCCGCATGGCAACCGATACCATCCACACCGTCAAGCCGCTCGAAGTCGATATCCCGCGTGGTCGACTTGTCGCGGTGACGGGCGTTTCGGGTTCGGGCAAGACGACATTGGTGCTCGAGACGCTCATTCCGGCACTCAAGGCGCAGGCAGCCGGCGAGCGCCTGCCAAGACACGTGCGTTGGGTCGATGCCGAGGGCATTAGCCGCGCAAATCTGATTGACGCTATGCCCATCGGCGCCAACGTGCGCTCGACGGTGGCAACCTATGCCGACATCCATGACGAGCTGCGTCGTGCCTTCGCCCGCACGCCCGAGGCCAAGGCAGCCGGCTACAAGGCGGGTGCCTTTAGCTACAACACCGGCGCCTTGCGCTGCCCTACGTGCGATGGCACGGGCTCGATATCGCTCGATGTGCAGTTTTTGCCCGACGTCGAGATCGTCTGCCCGGCATGTCGCGGCTCACGTTATGCAGACGCTGCTTCGCATATCCATCGTGAGGGCAAGGACGGGAGCTTGCTTACGTTGCCGCAGCTCATGGACATGAGTGTGGACGAGGCCCTCGACGCCACGGTGGGACTCAAGAAAGTCCAGGCGCGCTTGCAGACCTTGCATGACCTAGGCTTGGGCTATCTCACGCTCGGTGAGCCCACACCGGCGCTTTCGGGCGGCGAGGCGCAGCGTCTTAAGCTTGCGAGCGAGATGGGCCGCGTGCAGGACGATGCCGTATTCGTGTTCGATGAGCCCACGATTGGCTTGCATCCGCTCGATGTTCAGCTACTGCTGAGTGTGTTCGACGGCCTTGTTGCCAAGGGCGCCACGGTTATCGTGATCGAACACGATCTCGACCTTATCCGCAATGCCGATTACGTGATCGACATGGGCCCGGGCGGTGGCGACGCGGGCGGGCAAATCGTCTGCGCCGGCACGCCGGGCGACATCGCGGCCTGCCCCGCAAGCATCACCGGTCGCTACCTATAGCCGAATGTGATAAAGGGACTGCCTCTTTGTCACATTGATTTCTATTTCACGCATTGAGCCGCGAGATAGTCGCGGAAGAATGGCAATTCAAATGCGACGAGCCCTCGTCCTCGCTCCCCGATGATGCCGGCATCTATCATGCGGCGTCGGTAGCGGGAGACCTGCTGCGGCGAACGCTTAAGGCGCTCGACAAGGTCGGCGGTGGTGGACTCTTCCTCGTCATCGAGCATGGCGATGAGGAATCGCTTGTCCTCTGCAGTGAGTTCCCGATAGGTTGCCGCGAGGATTCGGTCGTCCATCTCGTCGCGCGCGATTTTGATTCCCAGGTCAAAGTCGCGTGACGAGATTTCCTTCGAATCGCTTGTGAGATCCCAGGCACGGTAGCCTACGAGTTGCAATAGGAAGGGAAAACCAGAGATCGAGCGAACGGCTCTATCGATTCCCTCGGCATCTGCTAGGCGATCGTTTTCCTGGATTGTGCGAATCAAGGCCTCGCGTACGTCATAGTCGGCAATGCGACCCAGATGATATTGTTGGGCGCGGCGAAGGAACGAGACCGTCTTGTGGTTCAGTAGCGTCGATACGTTGTTGGGAAGTCCCGCCATGAGCAGGGCGACGCGTTTCCCATCGGTCACAAAGTGCTGATACGTCGCTGCGAGCTGGATCATCTCGTCGAGTGTCGGGTCCACCTCGTCAACCGTGACAAGCAGACCGGTGCCCGCCTCGTTGAGCCGGTCGATGATGTCGCTCATGCGGTAACGCCAGGTTGAGGCATCGTGAACGCGACTGACCTCGATGCTGCCGAGCGGTGCAATTCCGAGACCGGTGACTTCGAAGTGGTTGGACGGGTCGATGAGATGGGCTGCGGCACGTTTCGCCCCGAACTCGATTTCCTCAAGCATTCCCGGGAGCGCGGTCGTCTTTACGGCAATCCAGCCGTGGGATTCCGCCCTTGTCGCGAGCGACGACATGAGAGCGGTTTTACCGGTTCCACGCGCGCCTGAGAAGATCGAGGTCAATTCTGGGCGCCTGCGCTGGCTCAAGAAGGCACGGTCCAAATCCTGAATAATCTGTTGTCTGCCAGCGAGATGGGCAGGAACCTCACCAAAACTGGGGGTAAACGGGTTCTCGAGATATTCCACAAGGCTCTCCTTTCACACCGCCGTTTAACTTCATTTTACTTTAGTTAATTCTGATTAAAAGTGAGGGCTCTCTATCTAGAGCATCAATTAGGCGTGTGTGCCGTCGGCGTGGCGCTCGAATGTGACAAAGGGACAGTCCCTTTGTCACATTCCCGGAAAGCCTGTTTGGCGCAGGGCTTCGTAGAGGACGATGGCGGCGCTGTTGGAGAGGTTGAGTGCGCTGATGCGGTAGTCGTCCGGGTTGACGAAGTTGCCGCAGATGTCCTGTTGAAGGATAGCCTCGTGGCTGTCCTCGGTATGTCCGAGCGATTCCTCGTGGGCTTCCCAAGCCTCGGCGTTATCGAGTGAGTCGCAATCGCGCAGCATGGGGATGCGCTCGCAACGCTCGGGCGCCGCGGCAAGCAGTGGCTCGGGAATGCCCGAGCTCTCGCTGCCAAAGACCAAGTAGTCGCCATCGCGGTAGGTACTCTGCGCATAGGTTCTGCGCGCCTTTTTGGTCAGCAGATGCAGGCGCTCGTCGGCAGGGGAGAGGCCGTTGCGCGCAAGGAAATCCTCCCAGCCGGCATAGGTCGTCACGTCCAAGTTTTGCCAGTAGCCCAGTCCGGCACGACGCACCGTCTTGTCGTCGAGCGAAAACCCCAGCGGCTCCACCAGATGCAGACGGGCGCCGGTGACCACGCAGGTACGGCCGATATTGCCTGTATTGGCCGGAATTTCGGGTGCATACAGCACGATATTGAACATGAATCTCCTTGGCTCAGAACGAAAAACCACCACGAAGGGCACCTTCGTGGTGGTTTGGCGGTTGCGTAGGCGGAAAAATGCCCGCTTGGATAAACCTAGGCGCGGTGCCAGTCGGTCAGACAGGCATCAAGGGAGGCGATGAGTGCATCCTTGTCCATGTGACGGCCGATGATGCACAGGCTCGTCATGCGGTCGCCCGTCTCATCGTCCCAAATCTGCATGATCTCGGGGTTCTCGTCGATGATCTTCTGCTTCTCGCCCTCGGGCGCCGAATCGACAAACAGGCCGTTCTCCATTAAGCGCATCTGGTGGCCCGCCTGCTCGAACATGTAGCACATGTCCGGATTGCCGGTCTGCCACAGCGGACCCTTGACGCGGATGACCTCGTCGGGCCACTCCTGCTCAACAAAATCGGTGAACTTCTGCAGGTCAAACGGCTTGCGGCGCGAGTACACAAAGGTCTCGATGTCGTACTCGAGCACCTCGGGGTCGTCGTGCTCCTCGGGATGCTCCATGGCCTCGATCCAAGCGGCGGAGTTGTAGGCGCGCATAAAGTCGAAGCGGCCGGTATCGAGCAGCTCCTCCATGGGGACCTCACCGTTTTGGGCCTCGACGATCACGGCGTCTTTCTGCAGGCTGCGCACGATGGCCTTGAGCTCGGCGATCTGCTCGGGCGTCACGGTATCGGTCTTGTTGAGGATCAGCGTGGAGCAGAACTCGATCTGCTGGATGAGCAGGCTCTCGATGTCGTCTTCGTCGATATCCTCGGCCAGCAGGTCGCGACCGCCGTTGAACTCGTCATACATGCGGGCGCAATCGACCACGGCCACGATGTTGTCGAGCGCGAGCTTGGGCTCGCCGCCCACCTTGGCCTCGTCGCAGAAGCTCGAGATGGTGTAGGCGATGGGGATAGGCTCGCAAATGCCCGAAGCCTCGATGATGATGTAGTCGAAGTTGCCCGAATCGGCGATGCCCTGCAGCTGGTTAGCAAGGTCGTCCGAAAGCGTGCAGCAGATGCAGCCGTTGGTGAGCGGGATGAGGTCGTCGGTCTCGGAAAGGCCGCCGTCGGCGATAAGGCTGGCGTCGACGTTGATCTCGCCGATATCGTTGACGATCACGGCGGCGCGGATGCCGCCGTCGTTAGCGAGGATGTGGTTGAGCAGCGTGGTCTTGCCGGCACCGAGGTATCCGGTAAGCATGATGATCTTCACGGGTTTGTTGGGCATGTGCCCTCCTTTGTTAGACATGGCTTACAGCTGAATCATATGCCAAACGCCTGCTCTTATACCCACGCGTTGGCAAATAACACAAGCTACTCCCAGGCTCCCCATACATCGGGGCAATAACCGACGGTGGCCTTTTTGCCGTTGCGCACGATGGGCTCGGCCAGAACCTGCTGGTTCTCGAGCAGTTTATCGAAGCGCTGACTGGGGGTGAGGTGCTGAATGAGCGCGAGCGTCTCCTCGTCCTTGGCTTTGGGGTTGAGCAGCTTGTCGATGCCGCCGACCGCCTGCATCACGCTCGTGAGCTCGCCCTTGCTCATCTCCTTTTCCTTAAGGTCGATAAACTGCACCTTAATGCGGCGCTCCTTAAAATAGCGCTGGGCCTTCTTGGTATCGAAGGACTTCTTGGTGCCGAAGATTTGCACGTTCATAGTATGTTCCGCCGTTCTACCTGATGAAGTTGGTCGTTGCTCGATCTGCCTCGGGTGCGTTGATACCGGCGGCCTGTCCGGCCTCGATGCAACGTAGAAGCCAAGCCATGTTCTTACCGATGTTTCGCATGGTGGCAAGGCCCTCGGCATCCCCATCGGCGTCGCCGGGCACGCGGCCAAACACGTTGTTCCAGTAGGTGGAAGCAACTACGGGCATCTGCTTAATGGTGAAGTACTTGTTGAGCTGGTCAAAGGTGTTGCCGGCCCCGCCACGGCGGCAGGTGACCACGGCGGCGGCAGGTTTGTAGAAGAACAGCCGCTTGGCGTCGTAGAACACCC
>URDZ01000053.1:0-13348 GCA_900546725.1 uncultured Collinsella sp.
AAGCCGCTCGAGCGTCGCCGCCACGCCCAGGTCCTTGCCGCCGTTAGCGGGAATAATGTCGCAGAACAGGTCGCACCAGCGCGTGGTGAGCGAATGCGACACGGCGTCGGTCACGATATGTTCGTCGGCCGGGTCCACAAAGGCGCAGAACTGGTAGACCGGTGCGTCAAAGGCGTGCTCAAACGGCTCCTCGTGGTAGACGATTCCCGCGTTGCTGCCAGCCGTCACCACGCGCTCGGACAGGCGGTTCACAAACGAGTTCTCGCCCTGCATGCACAGCGAGTCGTAGCGCCCCTGCGCCACCTGGTCCACAATCACCGCGACGTCGTCCGGATCGATCGGACAGCTGCGGTAAACCCCCTCGGCATCAAAGCAGTGCTGACCCGAGAGCGTAATGTACGCATCCCAACCCAGGTCGAACAGCCAGTCCGGTATCTGGTAGGTCGGGCGACCCGTGGCGATCACGCACGCAATCCCCTGCTCGTGAAAGCTATCGAGCACCTGCTGCGCCGACGCCGGAATCCGGTGCGTCTTAAAGCTCAGCAGCGTGCCGTCGATATCGAAAAATGCGGCCTTGATCATCCTCGTCTACTCCTCGCCCTCGAGCTTTTCGCTCGCCTCGAGCCACGCCATCTCCAGCTCGTCCATGGCGGCGTGAGCCTCGTCGATCTTTGCCTGCTGCTCGCCGAGCGCCGTGTAGTTGGTGGGATCGACTTGGGCCATTGCTGCCTCGGCCTCCTCAACGCGGGTGCGCTGCGTCTCCATCTTGCGCTCGAGCGAACTCACCTCGCGGCGGAGCTTCTGGCGCTCGGCGTTGGACAGGCCGTTGGGCTGACCGCTCGACTTGGGCTTTTCGGCCGCAGCTGCCGCGGCACCGGTGTCGAACGTGCCGGTCTTGGCGCTCGGCGCGCCCACGGGCTCGCCCTCGGCGGTAGCGTTGCACAGGCGCAGGTACTGGTCCACGCCACCGGGCATATGCGTCAGGTGGCCGTCGAGCAGCGCCCACTGCTGGTCGGTCACGCGCTCCATCAAAAAGCGGTCGTGCGTCACCAGGATCAGCGTGCCGGGCCAGCCGTCCAGCAGGTCCTCGACAATCGCGAGCATGTCGGTATCCAGGTCGTTGCCCGGCTCGTCCAGGATGAGCACGTTGGGCTCGTCCAGAATCGTCAGCAACAGCGACAGGCGACGGCGCTGGCCGCCCGAAAGATCGCCGATGCGGCTCCAGAGCTGCTGCGTCGTAAAGCCCAGGCGCTCGCAAAGCTTCTCGGGCGAAGTCTCCTTGCCGTCGATGACGTAGTACTTCTTATAGTGGCTGAGCACCTCGCGGATCGTGTCGCCCATGTAGGGCTCGAGCTCCTCGAGCTGCTGCGACAGCACGCCAAAGCGCACTGTCTGGCCAATCTTCACGCGGCCGCGCGTGGGCGCAATTTTGCCCTGGATCACATCAAGCAGCGTCGACTTGCCAGCGCCATTCTCGCCCAAAAGACCATAGCGATCGCCCGCACCAATGAGCCAGGTCACGTCGGAGAGTACCTGCTTGGGCGCGCCGTCGGTATCGGCATAGCCGGCGTCCACGTCGACCACATCGATAACCTGCTTGCCCAGGCGGCTCACGGCCAGGCGCTTGAGCTCCAGCTCGTCACGCACGGGCGGCACGTCGGCGATCAGCTCACGAGCGGCATCCACGCGAAACTTGGGCTTGGTGGAACGAGCCTGGGCACCGCGGCTCAGCCACGCGAGCTCCTTGCGCGCCATGTTGCGACGGCGCTCCTCGGTAACGGCGGCCATGCGGTCGCGCTCCACGCGCTGCAGGATGTATGCCGAATAGCCGCCCTCGAAGGGATCGACCTGGCCGTCGTGGACCTCCCACATGCTGGTGCAGACCTCGTCCAAGAACCAGCGGTCGTGCGTGACCACGAGCATGGCACCCTGGCCGCGCTGCCAGCGGGCCTTTAAGTGACGCGCGAGCCAGTTGATGGTGCGCATATCCAGGTGGTTGGTGGGCTCGTCGAGCATGAGCACGTCGTAATCGCCGATCAGCAAGCGCGCGAGGTCCACGCGACGGCGCTGACCGCCCGAAAGCTCGCCCACCGTGCCCTCCCAGGGCACATCGCTGATGAGGCCGGCGAGGATCTGGCGCGTGCGGGGGATCGACGCCCACTCGTACTCGGGGGCGTCGCCCACAACGGCATGATGCACGGTATCAGTATCGACCAGGTTGTCCTTTTGGCCGAGCAGACCGATCGTCGTGCCGCGGCGGTGCGTCACGCGTCCGTCGTCGGGCTCCAGCGTGCCAGCGAGCACGCTCAGCAGCGTCGACTTGCCGTCGCCGTTTTTACCGACAATACCAATGCGGTCGCCCTCGCCCACGCCGAGCGTCACGCTATCGAAAATATGCTTGGTGGGAAACTCTAGGCTGACGGAATCGCATCCCAAAAGAATCGCCATATGCCCTGCTCCTTCGTAGAAATTCAACGTTGTCCATGATAGCAGCGAGCCCCACCCCAAACCACCACGAAGGCGCCTGTCCCCTTTGTGGTGGTCGTTTCGGTCGCAGAGTAAAAGGCGGGCCATCTCCCACAAGAGATGACCCGCTTCTCCAATCAGTCCCGCGGCAACCGTGGCCGCCGCGGGCCTCAAGCATGTCCCGGACTAGGAGAACATGCCGGTGAGGTAATCATTCAGCCGCTTATCCTTGGGCCGTTGGAAAATCTCGTCAGTCTCGTCGTACTCGACCATATCGCCCATGTAGAAGAACGCCGTGCGGTTGGACACGCGCGACGCCTGCTCCATGTTGTGCGTCACGATGACTATGGCGCGGTCGGCAACGATCGACGACATAAGGTCCTCGATCGCCAACGTCGAGATGGGGTCGAGCGCCGAGCAGGGCTCGTCAAACAGGATCACGTCGGGGTTGAGCGCCAGCGTGCGCGCGATGCACAGACGCTGCTGCTGACCGCCCGAAAGCGCATAGGCGCTCTTATCGAGCTTGTCTTTGACCTCGTCCCACAGCGCCGCGCCGCGTAAGCTTTCCTCGACCATGCGGTCGAGCTCGTCACGGTCGGTGATGCCGTGGCGCTTGGGCGCAAACGTGATGTTGTCGCGAATGGACTTGCGGAACGGGTTGGGCTGCTGGAACACCATGCCAATGGAACGGCGCAGCTCGTAGGTGTTTTCGGTCTTGGTGTTCACGTTGCGCCCGCGATAGTTGATCTCGCCCTCCACGCGGCAGCCGCGAATCTCGCGATTCATGAGGTTGAGGCTACGCAAGAAGGTCGACTTACCGCAGCCCGAAGGCCCAATGAGCGCCGTGATCTCGCCCTTGTGGAAGTCGAGCGACGTATTGTGCAGTGCATGGTGGTCGCCATAGTACACGTTGACGTCCTTGGTGGAGAGCACAACCTCGTCGCTCACGGCCTTGCCGCTCACGCGCACGCGCTTCTCGCTCTCCCCCACGCTCGACAGGAAGTCCCGGGTGTCGGACGATGCCGCTTCGGTTGCGGGCGTTACATTCATCTCGCTCATTCGGCCGTCATCTTCCTTGCCAGTTGCTTGCCCACAATGCGGGCGATTACGTTAAACAGCAGCACGCAAATCATCAGCAGTGCCGCGGTACCCCAAACGATCTGCTGGGCCTCGGGGCTGCCTTCGCCATAGATCTTGTAGATATGCACGGCGAGCGACTCACCGGGGCGGAACACGTTCCAGGCGCAAGTAGGGCTCGACAGGTTAAGGCTCAAGAAGTTGAGGCGAACCGGCGAGCTCATGCCCGAGGTAAAGAGCAGCGCCGCGGCCTCGCCAAAGACGCGGCCGGCCGAAAGCACGATGCCGGTCACGATAGCAGGCATGGCCTCGGGAATCAGGATGTGCAGCATGGCCTCCCAGCGGGTGAGGCCCATGGCCAGGCACGCATCGCGCTGGGCCTGCGGCACGTCCTCGAGCGCCTGCTGGATCACGCGCACCAGAATGGGGATATTGAACATGGTGAGCGCGACGGCGCCGGAGATGATGGAGTACTTCCAGCCCAGCTGCACCGAGAACACCAGAAAACCGAACATGCCGACAACGATGGAAGGCAGCGAGGACAGCGTCTCGATGGCGGTGGAGGCAATGTCGCGGACGGGTCCGTCGGGTGCGTACTCAACCAAAAAGACCGCGCCACCCAGGCTGATGGGCACCGAGATGATCAGGGTGATCAGCAGCAGGTAGAACGAGTCGAACAGCTGGTAGAGCACGCCGCCCTGCGTTCCGTTGGCGCGCGACGGCTCCGTGAGAAAGCCCGGCTGGAACAGCGTCGAGATGCCCTCGAACAGGATATAGGCCACCATGGAGACGACGATGAGCATGACGATGGCGACGATCGCCGTCAACACGCCCGTGGCGAAGCGGTCCTGCTTTTGGACACGCCCGAGCCTCGCCTCGTCGATGTGGATACGCGTGCTAGCCACGAGCCTTCGCCCCCTTGCGGCCGATAAGGTGGATGATCAGGATGAAGATGAGACTCATGCCCATCAGCAGCAGACCGAGCGCCCACAGAACATCGTCCTGGGCCGAGCCCTCGGCATAGACCGCCATAGACGTGGTGAGCGTGGTGGTGATGGTGGACGCCGGCGACAGCAGCGACGTCGGCATGGCCTCGATACCGCCGATGACCATGCGCACGGCGAGCGTCTCGCCAAAGGCGCGGGTCATGCCAAGGATGACCGCGGTCATGAGCGACGGCATGGCGGACTTGAGCACCACGTGCCAGATGGTCTGCCAGCGGGTATAGCCCAGCGCGAGCGAGCCCTGTCGGTAGCTGTCGGGCACGGCGCGCAGGCCATCGACCGAAAGCGTGGTCATGGTCGGCAGGATCATGACGGCCAGCACGATGGCGCCGGGCAAGATGCCCAGGCCCGTGCTCACGTGGAAAACGCTCTTCATAAGACCGACGACCACGTGAAAACCGATCAGGCCAAAGACGACCGAGGGGATGCCGGTCAAAAGCTCAATGAGCGGCTGAAAGATCTTAGAGCCAAACTTAGGGCTAATCTCGACCGCAAAGATGGCAGAGCCGATGGCGATGGGCAGCGCGATGAGCGTGGAGAGCACCATGACCGCAAACGAGGTGACAATCAGGGGCAGGGCGCCGGTGTAGGGCAGGCCGCTTTCGGCTGTGTTGGCCAGGTCCCACTTGGTGCCGGTGAAGAACTCGACGACCGAAACGCCGTCCTTGAGAAAAGCCGAGAGGCCCTTTTGGGCGACCATAAAGATGAGCGCGGCAACGACAAGCGTCACGAGCGCAACGCACGCGCCCGTGACGCCCAGGCCCACGTTCTCAAGGTCGCGCTTTGGCAGCTGTTTTGCCATTGCAAACCTTTCCGGGGCGATTACTTATTTAGCGGAGACCTTGCCGCTGGCGTCCTTGACGACCTTCATGGCAGAGACGGGGATAAAGCCCTGCTCCTCGACGAGCTTGCCCTGGACGTCATCGGAAAGCATGAACTCCAGGAAGGCCTTGGTGGCCTCGTCGGCATCCTTAGCGCAGTACATGTGCTCGGTAGCCCAGATCTTGAAGGAGTCGTCGGTGACATTCTTGCTCTTGGGCTCGACGCCCTCGACCTTGATGGCGTTGAACTTGGAGTCATCAAAGTGCGAGAAGTCGAGGTAGGAGATGGCGTTGTCGGTACTGCCCATCTGAGTCTGGACATCTCCGGACTTGTCGAGTTCGGCGTCGCCCTTAAAGTCGACGGCCTCGTCGCCAAAAACGGCGGCCTCGAAGGTGGCACGGGTGCCAGAGCCAGCCTTGCGGTTGAGAACGACGATCTTGGCGTCGTCGCCGCCGACCTCCTTCCAGTTGGTGATCTGGCCGGAGAAGATGCCCTTGAGCTGCTCGAGGGACAGGTCGTCGACCGTCACGTTCTTGGAAACGACGGGGCCCATGCCCACGACGGCAACCTCGTGGTCGACGAGGTTCTTGACCTGGTCGGCCTCGAGCTTGGTCTCGGCGAAGACGTCGGAGTTGCCGATGGTGACGGTGCCGGCGGCAACAGCGGTCAGGCCCTTGCCCGAACCGTTACCCGAGCCGGAGACGGAGACATCGGGGTTGGCGTCCATGAACTTCTCGGCAGCGGCCTCGACGAGAGCCTGGAACGAAGAGGCACCGTCGTAAGTCACCTCGCCGGAGACGGACTCGGCAGCAGCGGCGCTACCCTTGTCGGCGGCATCGGATGCGCCGGAGCCGCCGCAACCAACGAGACCGAGACCGACGATGCTGGCAAAACCACCAGCGAGGCCGAGGAACTGACGACGAGAATAAGCCTGATCGAGCATGATCTTCCTTTCATACATGCGACTCGCGGGCACCCCACCCGCTTTGCTGTTTGGAAAGATACGGCCCCGACCGGGCAGCGTCCGCGCCAACTACGGTTTCTTACGGGCATTTGATAGACCCTTACCGCAAGCGCAGCACGGCCTTTACAAACGAATAACAAACCCGCCACCAAGCATGACCCGCCTTTTACACCAATAAAAACAAAGTTGCGGTGAAATAGTTCCTGCTTGGCCATCAAATGGCCCATTCTAGGAACTATTCCACCGCAACTTAGATTGGGAAACCGCGAGACCTTAAAGCTCTAATTCATTCAAACGGAGGATCGCAACAATATAGATCTTGAGCGCCTGCTTGAGCTGTTCCTCGTTGGCGCACTCGTTGGGGCCGTGCATCTGGCCGCCCCACGAGGGCAGCTCCAGGCCGGTCTCCTCGGGGCCAAACGAGACGGCGCGGGCAAAGTTGCGCGCGTACGTGCCGCCGCCCATGGCAAAGGGTTCAGCATGCTTGCCGGTGAACTCGTTATAGGTATCGATAAGCGCCTTCACGGCCGGATCATCGGCAGAGACCGAGAACGGCACCTTCGCGCGACCCAGCTGGCACGTCACGCCGAAACGGCCCACGAGCGGATCGAGCTGCTCGCGGATGGTATCGGCACTCGTGCTGTCGGGGAAGCGCACGTCGATGACCTGCTCGATATGGCCATCCGCCACGCGGATGACGCCAGCGTTGCAGGTAAGCGGGCCAAACGCCGGACTCGTCGCATCGATACCCAGGCCGCGGCCATAGGCGTCCGCATGCACAAAGGCCAAAAACTTGACAAACTCGTGCTCGGCGGGCGTCAACAGGCGCTTGTCACGGGCGCCAAACGCGTCCTCGGCCTCGCGCAGATACGCCACGATCAGGCCGACAGCGTTGATAGTGCCCTCAGGCATCGAGGCATGACCGCCAATGCCGTGGGCAAAAATCTGCGCATGCCCGTTATCGAGTGTCGTGATCTCAAGGCGATCGGCGTTCTCGACCGGCGCCGGCAGCTCATCGGCGGCAATCGCGAGCTCGCAGATGGACTGCGACGGAATGGCATTGCTCGCCTCGGCGCCGCTCCACGACACGATGCGCCCGCCGTCGATCTTGGAGCTCACGAACGTCGCCCCAAACTGGCCCTTCTCGGCATTGCAGACCGGGAACTCGGCATCGGGCGTAAACAAAAAGTCGGGGTCTGCGTGGTTCTCCAGATAATGGTGAACGTCGGACATGCCCACTTCCTCATCGCAGCCCAGCAGCGCGCGGAAAGCATAGCGCGGGGTAATGCCGTGCTTGAGCAGATAAGCGCCGGCGTAGAGCGACAGCACCGCCGGACCCTTGTCGTCAATCACGCCGCGACCGAGCAGCCAGCCCTCGCGGCGCTCCATCGCAAACGGGTCGGTGTTCCAACCGGGGCCAGCGGGAACCACGTCCACGTGGCAGATAGTCGCGAGCTGCTTGTCGCCGCGACCCGGGATATCGGCGATTCCCACATAGCCCCCGTCGTCGCTCGTCTGATAGCCGAGCTTTTGCGCAATGCCGAGCGCGCAATCGAGCGCGTCACGGACCGGGCGGCCAAACGGCGCACCGGGCTCCGCATCGGCAGCAACGGCCACGGACGGATAGCTCACCAGTTGTTCGATATCGGCAACGACATCCTCCCAGACCTCGTCGACATACTCGGCAACGCTCTGCTCCACCTGATTCATGAACGACCTCCTTACCAATGAGCGACGGGTACGCCCGCCCCTCACATTATGTCTATTAGATAGCGAAAAGTTTAGCAAGCTCGGCCACCGAGTGCACCACCGCATCGGCGCCCGCGGCCTCGTGCTCCCCCGGCGCTGCCGCGCCCGAATAGATGCCGATGCACGGCACGCCCATCGCGTGCGCGCCCTCCACATCGTTAAAGCGATCGCCGATCATCACGGCATCGTCGGCCGTCGCGCCGAGCGCCGCCAGGGCATCGCGAACCGAATCGGCCTTGGTCTCGCGTCCCTGCGGCGGATTCATGCCAACCACAGCTTCGAACTGGCAAAGCCCC
This sequence comes from uncultured Collinsella sp., assembly GCA_900546725.1. Classification (GTDB taxonomy): domain Bacteria; phylum Actinomycetota; class Coriobacteriia; order Coriobacteriales; family Coriobacteriaceae; genus Collinsella. Next base: position 8,379 of record URDZ01000053.1, read on the forward strand.
AGCTCATGAACCATATCGATGCACTTCGCCTCCATGCGAGACGTCGCCACGGCCATACGCTTGCCCTGGGCGGCCAACCCATCCAGCAGCTCGGGGACCCCATCGAACACGGGGTACTCCTCCGGCCCCAGCTCATCAAAAAAGGCGCGGTACTCGTCGGCCACCACAAGCGACTCCTCGCGGGAAAAGCCGTAAAAGTCGTGAAAGCTCTTCCACAGGGGCGGCCCGATCATACGGCGCAGATCACCCATCTGCGCCTCCGAAAACCCGCGCGCAGCCAGCGTCTTGCGCGTCGAGGTCATCACTGCCCGGCCCGTATCTGCCACCGTGCCGTCAAAATCGAACAACACGACCGGCCGTTTGCCTATCTCCAACGCCTCCATCGGCATTCCTCTTCCCCAGTTGACGATTTCCACACCGACACTTCAAACTGTTGACTATTCAACAATTGAACCTAGTAATGTGGAACGACTCTACTATACTTGTCGCACTTTGCTCTCAGAAGGCGGCGCGCAAGCGCCCCAACGAAAGGTGCAATTATGTCTTTTGCCATCATAACCGACTCCACGTCGGACATCTCCCCCGCCCACGCTCAAGAGCTCGGCATTTACGTGATTCCGCTGCATGTGATTATCGAGGGCGAGGACCTGCTCGACCAGGTGCAGATTACCGCCGAGGAATACGTCGCGCGCATGGCCGGCTCCGAGCAACTGCCGCACACCTCGCAGCCGAGCGCCGGCGAGTTCAAGGCACTCTTTGACCGCGTGCTCGCCGACGGCCATGATAGCGCCATCTTTATCTCACTGTGCAGCGAGTGGTCCGCCTGCTATGCCAACGCCAGCCTGACGGCCGAAACGCACGAACTCGACGTGCGCTGCATCGACTCGCGCACCGGCTCGGGTGCCGAGGGCCTGCTGGTGGAGTACGCGCTGGCCATGCGCGAGGACGGCCGCAGCCTGGACGAGACCGAGGCGCAGATCCGCGCGACGCTGCCCGACGCCCACCTGCTGCTGATTCCCCGCACACTCGAGAACCTCGTTAAGAACGGCCGCGCGCCCAAGCTCGCCGGCCAGCTCACGCAGATGCTCAACATTCGCCTGGCCGTTTCGCCGGAGTGGAAATCGGGCGAGATCAAGGCCATCAAGAAGGGCCGCGGCGCCAAGCGCATCGTCGTCAACACCATGGCCGACTGCCTCGCGTTTTTGGCTGAGCATCCGGGTTCAAGCGTGCGCGTGCTCACGACCGGCGCCGCCGAGGAGCAAGAGCTCGTCAGCCAAGCGCTCGCAGGCCAAGACTATGTAGACGCCGGCACCGGCCCCATCGGCTGCACCATCGCCACCCATGTAGGCATCGACGCCATCGCCATCAGCTACTGCCCCCGCTACCAGCCAACTCACTAGGGACGCCCACATCAGTTGCGGTGGAATAGGGACTGTTTTTGGCTTATTAGCCGCCAATCAATCCCTATTCCACCACAACTTGGAAATCGGCGATCAGCCCAGCGGACCCTGAAACAGCTCCTGATGAGTGCCCATTCTCACCAGCCTAATCATTGGGTTAGTCTTATGGGGAAGATAAAGAACGACCACATCGACCAAGCCATCGGATAGGTGGAAATCGATGTGGCCGTTGTAGTTTCCGCCCGGGTTTGAGAGCTCGTGGGCGCCATACTCCGCCGGAAGTGACCCATGAGCCACAAGCTCTGCAACCGCCGCTTTAAACTCACTTTTTAGCTGCGGATGCATGCGCATCGTTCGTTTGTAGTCCACCTTAAATTGAGCCTCGACTTTAATCTCGAACATCGCTATTCCTCATCGAGGAATGACATAAGCTCATCAGCGTTATTGAATGACGGGCTATCGTCCGGCAAAATCCCCAACTCATGAGCCTCGGCGATCACCATGGCACGCCTCGTCGCCTCGTTGGGCACCTCCGCCCTTCCTACAATCTCAAAAGGAATCTTTCGCTGATTTACCAGCTGCCGAACGGCAAGATTGAGATAGGAATTGAGGCTGAGGCCGACCGAATCCAAGAACTCAGTCGCCTGCTCCTTGAGCCCCTCTTCGATTCGAACCGTCGTAGGCTTAACTGTTGCTGTAGACATTTGCGACCTCCTCGCCCTCGTCTTTTACACCAGTATACCCAATATAAATGGCAATCTGGTGTTAAATAACATCAGATTGCCATGCGTATTCATGTCGCGTGGGCACGATTGATCTACATCAGCCCGCTCAGGGCGATGTCGACGGCTTCGTTGAGGTCGTCGGTGATGTGCACGAGCTCGGGATCGAGCGGGCTGATCATACCGGCGTCCATCACCGGGCCGTTGAGCCAGTCGAACAGGCCCTGCCAGTACTCTGTGCCCACCAGCACGAGGGGCATGCGCTTGACCTTGTGCGTTTGCACCAGCGTGAGCACCTCGAACATCTCGTCGAGCGTGCCAAAGCCGCCGGGAAACACGATGGCGCCCGAGCTGTATTTGACGAACATGGTCTTGCGCACAAAGAAGTAACGGAAGTCCATGCCGAGGTTCACGTATTTATTGAGCCCATGCTCGTGCGGCAATTCAATGCCCAGGCCAACTGACTTGCCGTTGACACTCGCCGCTCCCCTGTTGGCCGCTTCCATGATGCCGGGGCCGCCACCGGTGATAACCGCCACGCCGCGCTGGGCAATCTTACGGCCGACCGTGCGCGCCGCCTTGTAGGCCGGGTCCGTCTTGGGCGTGCGGGCACTACCGAAGATGGTCACCGCAGGCCCTAACTCGGCAAGTGCGCCAAAGCCATCGACAAACTCGGCCTGGATGCGCAGTACGCGCCACGGATCGGCATGCAGCCAGTCGGTCGACTCCTCGGGCGCCAGCAGGTTGGCGTAGGTGTTGTCCTTAGGAATCATGGGGCCGCGCATGACCACGGGGCCGCGGCGGTACGTCTCGTCGTAGGCAGGCTCGCCCTCGACGTTCTCATTCTTAATCATGGGCACTCCTATCGAGAAAAAGAAAAGCGGGCGGGGTCGACGCCATGCGCCAAACACCCGCCCGAACATCAACTATTCGGTATGGTACCCACGATGCATCAAGTGCTTGCAAGCTATCGGTCAGCGGTCGTGCGGCCGGTGTCAGCAAATGTGACGACCGGCCGTCGCTCGCCCCTTGCCGTTGCCCGCGCTCTGCAAGCGCCCGCGCCGCTCTTAGTAGTCCACCGCCGCAGGGCTGTTCATCCAGTCGCTCACAAACGCGCCGTAGCGGCCCTCGATAATGGCCTGGCGGGCACGCTGCATAAGGTTGAGCAGGTAGTAGATGTTGTGCATCGAAAGCAGGATGCCGCCGAGCATCTCCTTCTGCGTGACCATGTGGCGAATGAGCGCGCGGCTGTAGCCGCCCGTGCACACCGGGCAGGTGCAGGTGGGGTCGATGGGGCCGTCGTCGTGCGCAAAACGCGCGTTGCGGAAGTTAAGGCGACCTTCACTGGAGAATGCCGTGCCCATGCGGCCGGTGCGCGTCGGCAGCACGCAGTCGAACATATCGATGCCCACGCCCACGCCGCGCACGAGCGTCGTCGGGTTGCCGACGCCCATCAGGTAGCGCGGCTTGTGCTTGGGCATGTACTCGCTCACAAGCGGCGCCAGGGTCTCGAACATGGTCTCGTGGTCCTCGCCCACCGAGTAGCCGCCGATGCCGTAACCGGGGAAGTCACCGCACTCCTCCAGATGGCGCAGAGAGCGCAGGCGCAGATCCAAATGCATGCCGCCCTGGACGATGCCAAAGAGCGCCTGGTCATCGCGGGTGTGAGCCTTGTAGCAGCGCTCGGCCCACATGCTCGACAGCTCCACCGCGCGCTCAACGTAGGCGCGCGTGGCGGGATAGCCCGGGCACTGGTCCAGCTGCATGCAGATGTCGGAGCCGAGCTTCATGGCGATCTCCATGTTGTCCTCGGGTGTCCAGAACACGTGGCGGCCGTCGTAATCGTTGACGATAAAGCGCACGCCCTCGTCGGTGAGCTTGACGGCGTCGTTGTGGCTGAACACCTGGAAACCGCCCGAGTCGGTGAGGATAGGACCGTGCCAGTTCATAAACTTGTGCAGGCCGCCCAGCTCGGCGATAGTGTCCTCGCCGGGACGCATGGACAGATGATAGGTGTTGGCAAGCACGATCTGGGCGCCGAGCTGTTTGACGGTCTCGGTGGGGATGCCCTTGACGTTTGCCTTGGTGCCCACGGGCATAAAGATCGGCGTCTCGATGTCGCCGTGCGGGGTGTGCAGCACGCCGGCACGCGCATGCGTCGTCGGATCCTCGGCGATCAGGTCGAATTTAAAAAGGCTCTGGTCCATAAACTGGAACTCCTTGGTTGCGGTTCATACGCAAAACATTATACGGGCAACCCGCGAGAAGCACCGACTCGACAGAAACTGGTGCAAAGGGGTCATAGTCGTTTAAGAACGTCCATTACAGTCGAAATTGTCAGCCCGGGACCGTCTCGGGCTACGATTGAGGCGCGCCCAGAACGGGCCGCCGACCGGGCGCCCGCGCACGGCCGAACGTCCCTGCCCCGAGAGGGCCCGTTGGGTGCTGCCGGCGCGGGGCGCGCCGCCCCCGACGGCTGATAGGAAAGTGCCGGGCAGGTGCCGCGGCTGGTAATGTGAGTGCCGAGGGGGAGGCCATCCGGTCGAACGACTACCGGAAGGATACCACCGTGAAAGCGCCATCCACCAGACCCGCGGCCGTGCTCGGCCTGGACGTCGGCAAGTCATCGCACTGGGCCTGCCTGATCGACCGCGACGGGGAGGTGCTGGACAGCGCCCCCGTCCGCAACAGGGAGGCCGAGCTCGACGCGCTGTTCGCCTCCGCGCCCGCCGGCACGCTCGTCGTCGTCGACCAGTTCCGCAACATAGGGTCCCTCGCCGTGAGGCGGGCCCGCGCCGCGGGGCTCGGGGTCGCCTACCTGCCCGGCCTCGCCGCCAGCCGCGCCGCG
>URDZ01000054.1:0-13344 GCA_900546725.1 uncultured Collinsella sp.
CATCCTCTGGACCGTGTCCCGCTCGTGCCTGGTGAGCCTGCCGTAGGCCCTCGGGACCGCCTTCGCGGCGCCCTTCCCGCTCTTTCCGGACATGGTGTCCTCCGATCTCCCGGGGCCGGCCGATCCGGCCCTCAGGTTATCGGGTTCCCATATTCATCCGTACATGTACGGATGAATATGGGAGGTGTTCGGATGAAGTTGATATTCAAGGAATGGGTAAACAAAGGGTCACGTATGGTGCAAATTTCGCACGTACCTAGACGCTTTGATATAGTGTTGAGAACTCTTTACGTTGGAGGATGTAACCGGCATGTCCGATTCGAGCGACAGTTCTAAGCCGCGACCCAAGACCGCGGCCGTTCCACACTACACGGTGGGCGAGGAGATCATGAACTCCGTCACCCATGGTGTCGGCTGCCTGCTGGGTATCGCGGGCCTGGTGCTCCTGATCGTATTCGCCGCCCTGCGCGGCGGAGGCCCGGCCCACATGGCCGCGGCAATTGTCTATGGCGTCAGCATTATCCTCGAATACCTAGCCTCCACGCTCTACCACGCGATTCAGCCCGCGCGCGCCAAGCGCGTGTTTCGCATCATCGACCACAGCTGCATCTACCTGCTCATAGCCGGCAGCTATACGCCGTTTTGCCTCATCACGCTCGCAAACGACGGCGGCGCTGTGCTGTTCTTTGCCGTATGGGCCATCGCCATTATCGGCATCGCCCTCGAGTGCTTTATGCGCGAGCGTCAACCGCACTGGGTAAGCGGCCTGGTCTACCTGCTGATGGGCTGGCTCGTTGTCTTTAAGCTGCCCGAACTTGTGGCGCTGCTCAACCCCGTGGCACTTGCCCTGCTCGCCGTCGGCGGCGTGTGCTACACCGCGGGCGTGCCGTTCTATATCGCCAAAAACGTGCGCTATCTGCACAGCGTGTTTCACCTGTGGGTGCTCGCCGGCAGCATCTTCCAGTTCATGGCGGTGATCCTCTTCGTAATCTAGCGACCATGCCTGCGCGCCCGCGTTCTCGTTTGGGCGCCGGTGCAATTGCCGTATCCGCCATCAACGTTTTAACCTGACGTCCCGAATCTTGGAGGTTCGAGAAACTCCCGATGGACATAACCATCTCCCTTATCACCACCCTCGTTTTGACCCTCATCAACGGCTACTTCTCTATGTCCGAGATGGCGCTCACCACGGCCAAGCGCGCCGTGTTGGAGCACGAGGCCGAGGAAGGCGACAAGCGCGCCGAGCGTGCCATTAAGCTGGCTGCCGACTCCGACCAGCTGCTCGCCACCATCCAGGTCGCCATCACGCTCGTGGGCTTCGCCTCGTCCGCCGTCGCCTCGACGAGTCTGTCCGACCCGCTCGCCACGTGGCTCATGAGCTTTGGCATCGCGCCGCTCTCCGCCATCGCGCGCGGCCTGGCGCCGGTCATCATCACCGTCGCGGTCGCCTTCGTGTCCATCGTGATCGGCGAGCTTGTGCCCAAGCGCATCGGCCTGGCCAACGCCGAAGGCGTGTCCAAGCAGGTCGTGGGGCCGTTGTCGTTTTTCCAAAAGATCGCTCGTCCGCTCGTGTGGCTGACCGGCGCTTGCTCCGATGGCCTGGCCCGCATCCTGCGCATCAAGAGTGCCGACGACCGTCAGAACGTCTCGGAAGAAGAGATCAAGTACATGGTCTCGGAGCAGGACGACCTGCTCGACGAGGAAAAGCGCATGATCCACGAGATCTTCGACCTGGGCGACACCGTTGCCCGCGAGGTCATGGTGCCGCGCGTGGACACCACCATGTGCGAGGACGACGAGACGGTCGCCGACGTGCTGTCCACCATGCGCCAGACCGGCTTCAGCCGCATCCCCGTCTATCACGAGGATCCCGACAACGTCGCCGGCATTGCGCACATCAAGGACCTGATCCAACCCGCGCTCGACGGCAAGGGTGACCAGCCCATCGCCGGCTTTTTGCGCGACGCCACCTTTGTGCCCGACACCAAGGACATCCTGCCGCTACTGTCCGAGATGCAGACCTCGCACGACCAGATCGTGGTGGTCGTGGACGAGTACGGCGGCACGGCCGGCATTATCACCATCGAGGATATCGTCGAGGAGATCGTCGGCGAGATCGAGGACGAGTTCGACCCCGACAACAAGTATCTCACGCGCCTTTCGCGCCGCGAGTGGCTCGTTGATGGGCGTTTTTCGTGCGATGACGCGATTGAGCTTGGTTGGCCGCTCGAGGAAAGCGATGATTATGAGACCATCGCCGGCTGGATCTTGGAGCTTTGTGACTCGGTGCCCGACATCGGAGAGGTGTTTGAGGTCGCGGGGTACAAGTTTAAAGTGCAGTCGATGCGTGGCCAGCGCATCTCGCTCATTCGCGTGATCGCTCCGGCCGAAACCGATAAGAAGGATTCCGAGTCTTCGGTAGACGAGCCGACGACGTCGGGTGCGGGTTCCGCGAATCCGCACGACGGCGACGAGTAGGACAAGGAAGAGTAGGGGAGAGTTATGGCAGGCCTGTTCAACATCCTTAAGGTCACCGTCAGCGAGGACAAGATCTGCGCGCACGTGCTGGTGAACCCCGGCATGCCGCTCATGACCTCGGAGGATATCGAGGCTACGGCGCGCGTGTATTACCTGGTGCCGGCGATTGCCAAGCACCTGTGCCTGGGCGATTCTGGCCGCGAGTTCCAGGACTGCATGGGCCAGACCGAGCTTTGCCATCTGCTGGAGCACGTGACGGTCGAGCTCATGAACGAGACCGGGCTTGCCGGCAGCATCTCGTGCGGCCGCACGCGCGTAAGCGAGCACGACGAGCGCGTCTTTGAGGTTGAGCTTTCGTGCCCCGACGACGCGCTGGCCATCGGTGCGCTGTCTTCGGCCACCTTTATGATGGACTGGGCGTACCTGCACGCCGACCAGCCTGCCCCCGACGTGGAAGGCACGGTCGCGGGCCTGCGCAACCTGGTGCTGGGCATGCGCGCCGAGGCCGAGGGCAAGGATCCTCACGAGGCCGTCGCCGCTGCGAACGGCGAAGATGCTGCCGAGGACGAGGGCGCTGACGAGGGCGATGTGCCGGCCGACGCCGAGCCCGTTTCCGATGCGACCGCCGAGCCCGTTCCCACCGAGCCCCAGGGTGTCCCCAACTTTGACGACGAGCCCCAGGTGGCGATTGATACCGAGGGTGCGGTTGCCGAGAACCACGAGGCCTCCGCTGCCGTCTTTGGCGGTGCGGCGACGGTTCCGGCAGGACCTGCGCATGAGGGCGGCCTGCCGCTCGTGGACGGCGCCGGCGAGGACCTGGGTGCCACGGTGGCCATGCCGGCTATGCCTCAGGAGTAGGCCTACGCGTTTATCACCATCACGTACCTGCGCCTTTGCCGTACGCAGATGAGCGGAGCGGCAAGTGATGCGCTGCGGGTATAATGGACAGCATTCAAACGGTGGGCACCGACGTGCCCGCAGGAGAGGAATGATCATGGGTAAGACTTTCAGCTTTGTCTCCGGCGCACTTTTTGGTGCCGCTGCCGGCGCTATTGTCGGCGTTGCTCTGGCCCCGCGCTCGGGCGCCGAGACCCGCGCCATGGCTGCCGATATCGCCAACGACGCCTGGGACAATATGCGCGACACCTACGAGCACAGCGCCGAGGAGGCCCGTGCTGCGGTGAATGACTTTGGCCCGATGGTCGACGCCAAGACCGACGACCTGCGCGCCAAGGTCGACCTGGCCCGCGAGCGCATGGACCAGCTGCGCGAGCAGCTCAACGACGCCATTTCGGGCGGCAACGTGACGCCTGCCGCCGACGTCGTGGTCGAGAACGCCGTCGAGGCTGATACCGAGGCTGCGGAGCCCTCGACCGAGGCATAATGCGCGCCGGGGATTTTGTCGGCGCCAAGATCTATCGCAAGCCTACCGAGGACAAGCGCACCAAAAAGGACGGCACGCCGCGCAGCCCTAAAAAGCTCGGAAAGATTCACTTTCCGGTCTTTACCCCGGGCGGTACGCGCGTGGTCGGCTTTATGGTCCGCCAGTCCGATATCGCGGGCATGATCGAGCGTCCCGACCGATTCGTAGCGCTCGACGCCATTGGTGTCTACGAGGGCGCCATTGCGGTCGATGACGTCAAGGACACGTACGATGCCGCCGCCGCCAAGCGCCTCGACATCAACCTGGACGATTGCATCATCTGGGTCGGTATGGACGTGCGCACGGAATCGGGCGACGTCGTGGGCTATTGCTCGGATGTGGAGTTCAAGCCGCGTTCGGGCATCGTGCAGGCATTCTATGTGACCGCCGGTGCTGCTTCGAGTGTTTTGGTTGGTGACACGCAGGTGCCGCCGACGATGCTGCGCGGCTACGAGAACGGCGCGATGGTCGTCTCGGACGAGGTCAAGTCGCTCGGGTATTCGGGCGGCGCCGCCGCAAAGGCTGCCGAGGCAAGCGTCGTGGTGGGCGATAAGGTCAAGAAGGGCGCCAAGGTGCTCGACGACAAGGGATCGGTTGCCGTGGACAAGGGCAGTCGCGCACTGGGCAAGCAGCTCGGCAAGACGCGCGGCATGTTCAAGGCCTTTAAGGACGAATACCAAAAGGCGAGCGGAGGCTCGTCAAAAGCTACAAAATAGCGACGTACCAAATGATGGGAGGCAAGCCGGAGACCTGTTGCTCCGGCTTGCTGTGTTTATGGGGGAGGGCACATGCGCCAAAACGGATCCAACTTAAACGGGCGTTCGGGTACGCGTCCGACGGCGCGCCGCGACCTGGGGCAGCTGCCCAGCGGTCAGCGCAAGCGTCACCGTAAGCCCGGCGCGATGTATCTCAACCATAGCCGCGGCTTTAGCGACCGCAGTGCGCGCATCGGCAACAGCCGTACGCCCCGTCGTTCGTCTCGCCTGCCCTACGCGCTCATCGCCGTGGGTTGCGCGCTCGTGCTGTTTATCGCTGCCGTCGTGGGCTACGTCAACCGCAGTGTGGACGTGGAGCTCAACGGCCAGAAGACCGCGGTGCGTGTGGGCTCTACGCTGCAGAATCTCATCGACGACCAGGAGTTGACTGACACCTACGACGCAGGCGACCTGCTGGCCGTCGATGACAGCGTGCTCAAGCGCCATGGGGGCGAAAAACTGTCGGTGAAGGTCGACGGCAAGCGCGTGAAACAGGGCAAATGGGATAGCCGCGAACTTGAGGGCGGCGAGAAGGTGACGGTCAAGGATGGCCGTAACACTTACGAGAAGCACGAGGTTCAGGCTACGGTTATCGAGCCCAAGCTCAAGGTCGAGGGCACGGGCGCTATCGAGTATGTGCAGACATGGGGTGTCCAGGGCCGATCCGAGGTGTGGGTTGGTGAGCGGTCAGGCAAGACGCAAGACCGCGGCGAGGTTGTGCCCGCCACCGATTGCGTTGTTGCGTGCGCCAGCGTGGCGCCCAAGGGCAACAAAAAGTACGTGGCGCTGACGTTTGACGAGGGTCCGAGCGGCGCCACCAAACAGATCTTGCAGGTGCTCAAGGAAAAGGGCGTCACCGCGACGTTCTTCCTTTCGGGCGATGCGGCCGAGGCCTCGCCTGCCACGGCCAAGGCGATTGTCGACGCCGGGTGCGAGATCGGATCCAACAGCTACAGCGACGATTCGCTCAAGGGTCAGGACCGTGAGGCGGTGCGCGAACAGATCACGAAAGGCACCGATGCGATTAAGTCGGCGACCGGCGTGAAGACGATGCTGCTGCGTGCTCCCTACGCTGCCTTTGACGAGCAAAACTGGATTGATGCGATGGACCTGGTCTCCGCCGTGGTCTCGTGGAATATCGACTCGGGCGACTGGCTGCTAAACGGTGCCGACGAACAGGTCTCGACGGTGCTCGATTCGGTGACGCCGGGCAATATCGTGCTGCTCACCGATAGAGACGAATGCGCCGAGCAGACACTCGAGGCGCTGCCGCAGATTATCGACGGCCTCATTGCCGACGGCTACAAGATCGTGACGCTCAGCGACCTGGTCAAGACGGACACGTCGCTGAGCAAAAAGCTCACCTCGCTGACGAAGGTCACCATGCCCAAGGACGCCGTGTTCCCCCAACTTGCCGAGGACGACGACACCACAGAGTAGTCATTGGGTAGTCATTTAGGAACGTCCCCAATGATTATGTCACGGATGCGTCAGCGTTTGGTATGCCTGCAATGTGCAGCGCATAAATTCGATGCCGCAGGGCGATGCTGATGCTATAGTTACTGCGGTTAATGAGGGTCAAGAGAAAGGTTACAGGTGAAATCCAAACCTCGACCATACAGTCGATGACCCCATGCAGGTGCTTTTTGCGCATGCACGGGGTGTAAGCGTCGAGCGGCGTGCCGCCCGCGCATGCGTATACATATCCAGAAGCCCCCGGACGTCGCACATGCGGCCGCGTCCGGAGGAATAATGATGGGGAGCACCATTGAATTATCTGAGTGAGATGCTCAAATTGCCGGTCTTGGACGTCGATGGAGAAAAGCTCGGCGTGGTGAACGATTTTGGTATTGCTACCGGCGAAGTTTTTCCGCACGTGACGTCGCTCGCGTTCCGCGGTCCCGGCAAGACGCCGTTTATGATCAGCTGGCGCAAATGGGTCGACCGTATCGACGAGACGGGTGTACACCTTAAGACGTCGGCCACCGAAATCCGTTTTTCGTACCTGCAGCCGACCGAACTCTTGCTTGCCCGCGACGTGCTCAACAAGCAGATTGTCGACACGCAGGGCATGAAAGTCGTGCGCGTAAACGACATCAAGTTTTCCATGTCGGGCGAAAATCAGCTGCGCCTGCTGGGCGCCGAAGTGGGCGCCCGCGGTCTGCTACGCGCGATCAGCCCCGCACTCGAGCATATCGTCGAAGGCTTTATGAAGCACCTGGGCAAGCCGCTCAGTGAGGACATCATCGCTTGGTCCTACATGGACCTGCTCGATCGCTCGACCAAGAACATTCAACTCTCGGTGTCGCATAAGACGCTCGGCGAGCTGCACCCTGCCGACATCGCCGACATTATCGAGCAGCTCGACCCGCGCCTGCGTGCGCAGGTGTTTGCACAGCTCGATACTGCCCAGGCCGCCGAGGCCATCTCGGAGTTCGATGACGACGAGCTTATGACCGAGATGCTCGAGGGCCTGTCCGATACCGACGCATCGTCGATGCTGGCCATGATGGACCCGGACGACGCTGCCGACCTGATCGACGAACTCGATTATGAGAAGGCCGAGAAGCTCCTGCGCCTGATGGGCGTCAAGGAGGAGAAGGCGATTCGTAATCTGCTGGGCTACGAGGACAACACCGCCGGCCGCATCATGACCTCGGAGTTTGTCTCCCTGCCCGCCACGGCAACGGTCGGCGATGCCATCGAGGCGATTCGCGAGCTCGACGAGGACTTCGAGAGCGTCTACTACGTCTATACCGAGGATCCGAGCGGCATGCTGACCGGCGTGCTTTCGCTGCGCACGCTGATCGTAGCCGACCGCGATGCCACGCTGGGTCAGCTCGCCTATCGCGATCTGGTCTACGTGTCGCCCGACGAGGACCAGGAAGACGTGACGGACGAGATGACCAAGTACGACCTGGTTGCTATCCCTGTCTGCGACGAGAACCGTCATATCCTGGGTATCGTGACCTTCGATGACGCCATGGACGTTATCGCCGAGGAGCATCAGGAGGACCTGCAGATCGCCGGTGTCGGCTCGGGCGATAGCGCGTCGGACGACTCGACGAACGTGCTCAGCTGGTTCGTGCATCGTCAGTACTGGGTCGTCGTGTGGGGCATCGCCTCGTGCATTATGGCGACCGTGCTGGGGACGGCGCTGGGCTCCGCGCATCTGGTGGTGTTCCCCATGTGCGCCATGCCGCTCGTGCTGCTGGCTGCCTCGCGCATGGTGTCGTTCGTCAAGAACTACTTCCTCGAGTACGACGGTCACGACGACGAGCCCAAGCCGTATCTGGGGTTCTTCTTCCAGAGCACGGGCATGGGCCTGATTCTGTCACTCGTGACCTATCTGTGCGCCCAGCTGGTGCGCACCGCTGCGTTCCCCGATGCGCCCATGTTTGAGGAGCAACTCTTTACCGGGTGCTTTAATATCGCTGCCGTCATTTGCCTGGTTGGCAACATGAGCGCCGTGATTTACCTGATGGTGCTGTTCTGGCGTGACGAGCATGACCTCAACACGTCGGGCACCGCCATGAACGTTATTGCCGTCATGATCTCGTGCGTAGCGTACTGCGCCGCTGCGGTGCTGCTCACCATGTCGGTCATGGGTTAGGTGGTCGCGTGCAAAATACCAAGCAAAAGTCGGGCACCAAGCAAAAGTTGACCATCGCGGCCATCTTTGGCGCTATGGGTCCCGGTCTGCTGGCGGCGCTTTCGGGCAATGACGCCGGCGGCATTGCAACGTATTCCAGCGCGGGTGCCAGCTATGGCTACAAGATGCTCTGGATGCTTCCCGTCATGACTGTGCTGCTCATCGTGACGCAGGAGACCGCGGCGCGCTGCGGCTGCGTCACGGGCAAGGGCCTGGCATCGCTCATTCGCGAGCGCTTTGGCGTGCGCAAGAGTGTACTTGCTATGGCGGCGCTGTTGATCGCCAACACGGCTGTGACCATTTCGGAGTTCGCGGGCATCGCCAGCGGCCTTGCTCTCTTTGGCGTGCCGGCGAGCATCTCGGTGCCGTTGGTGGCGCTGCTGGTGTGGATGCTTACCATGTCGGGTAGTTTCCAGCGCATCGAGAAGATTCTGCTGCTGGTAAGCTGCGTCTTCGTGACCTATATTGTCGCCGCGTTTATGGCTGGCCCCAACTGGGGTGAGGTCGCGGTCGACCTGGTCGTGCCTAACATTCAAAATGACCCCAGCTACGTGTCGCTCGTGGTCGCAACGATCGGTACCACCATCGCGCCGTGGATGATTTTCTTGGCGCAGAACAACGTGGTCGATAAGAACGCGGGCGAGGACGACATCGTGCTGCAGCGTATCGATACCGTGAGCGGCTCGATCGCTGCTGATATCATTGCGGGCTTCATTATCATCACGACCGGTACGGTGCTGTTCCCGGCGGGTATTCAGATTAGCGATGCCGCCGATGCCGCCCGCGCGTTGGAGCCTATTGCGGGTCAGTGGTCCACGGTACTGTTTGCCTCGGGCCTGGTCGCGGCGAGCTTCTTGGCTGCCTGTGTGCTGCCGGGCGTTACGTCGAGCGCTATCTGCGAGGCATTTGGCTGGGAGCGCGGTGCCGACCGCAGCTGGGACGAGGCTCCGGTCTATCGCGGCATCATTACGGCCATCATCGGTATCTCTGCCGTGCTGGTGCTTATGCCCGGCGTCGATCTGTTCCAGATTATGATGACCTCGCAGGTCATCAATGGCGTGCTACTGCCCGTGGTTCTGGTGTTCCAGGTGGTTATTGCCGCTGACCGTCACATTATGGGTGCCAACCGCAACGGCCGCGTGTGGAATGTGCTCACTTGGGCGACTATCGGTGTGATTACGGTGCTCACGGTCGTCATGTTTGTTCTGCAGGCGATGGGCTACAGCGCTTAACGCCCACTTTTGCTTCCGAACAGGCCGCAGCGATGGGCTGCGGCCTGTTTTTTTGCCCACGACCTCTTGGGGCCGGCTCGAAAAGAGTGATTTTGGGTTGTTTGCTGCAGGTTACTTGTCGGTGCCCAACTTGTGCGGCTTGAAGGCAAGCGCATTGATGAGTGCGTCGGTGGCAGACTTGACGGCTGCCGGCTGCGGATCGTTGACGTGATCCTCGGGATGCACGGGCAGGTCCTTCTTGACTGCGTCGTGGATCAAGTTGAGGTACTCAGTCACGCCAGTGGTCGATAGGTGCGTGCCATCGCCATCGAACAGGTCGTTGCGGTTGGCACTGTATCCGTACCAATCGATAACGCGCACGTTCTTGTAGCGCGTAGCGGCGTTGGCGATGGCCTGGTTGGTAGAGCCAACCCACGGCTGCGGGCTGCGCGTGTTCACAAACACCACAATACGCTTATCTCCTGCATCGGCCATGATGGCGTCGATCTGGTCGTCGGTTACCAAGCCGTTGGTGCCCAGGGCAAAGACCACGATCTTGCCGGCAAGGTTCTGCTGGATATAGCCCTCAAATGTCGCGCGCCCCGCATCAAACTGGCGGCCCTTTTCGGCATCGATATGGCTGTGCGGGAACACGCCGTCAAAGGTGTCTACGGCACGCAGCGACACGGAGTCGCCGATCATAAGCAGATCGTAGGAGCCATCGGGGAAGCCGTCGTTGTCCTTGTCGGTGTCGTCGGCCGCCTGCTGGTCGGTGGGCGCGGTGTTCTTGGCTTCCTTGTTCAGAACTTCGGCGCCCTCGCCGCTCAGCGCAGACGTCTCGGGCACAAAGATCAGGCCGCCCAGTGCAACGACCAACACGACAGCGCAGGCTGCGCAGACAGGGATGTGCGTGCGTGCCCAGTTGGCGGGCGTGGTGGTGCCATCGCGGAATTCGGCGACGGTGCGCCCAAAGGCGCCCTTCCTAAACGGAGTCTCGATAAAGCGATAGCAGCACTCTGCCACGGCGATCACCAACAGCACCTGCAAAATGTACTGCCACCACGGTGTGTCGTTGATGTTGGCGACCGGGTTCATAAGCAACAGCAGCGGATAGTGCCACAGGTAGATGCTGTACGAGCGCTTGCCAACCCACACGAGCGGCTCGGCGGACAGCGCGCGGGCAACCATTCCCTGGGGCTGCACGCAGGCCGCGATGACCATGAGCGTGAGGATCGAGCACAGCAGCGTGCCTCCGCGATACTGGAAGGCGGTGTAGCCGTTGGTGAGCGCGACCATGGCGGCAAGGCCAACCAGACCCACGACGCCCAACACATCGATGGATGCGGGCGAGGACCAAAAACGCACGAGGGCGCTCGGCTGTGCCGGGGCGGTCTCGGCTGCTTCGTCGGCCTTCTCGCCAGGCTTGCCCTCGGCGTTCTTGCCGTGCTTGGCGGCGCCAGCTAGGCGATTGAGCCCCAAACGACGAGCGAGACGCACCGGCGCCAGGTCGCGATCGGGGATAAAGGCCATCCAGGCACCCAGCAGCAGCGAGAACACACGGGTGTCGGTGCCGTAGTACACGCGGCTGGGGTCGGCGGCAGGGTTATAGAGCACCATCATGGCTAGGGCAGATACCACGGCAAGGCCCAGAACCACGCGGCGCGTGTTGGGTTTGCTCACATGCATGGATACCATGGCAAGCAGCAGTGGCGGCCAAATCAGGTAGAACTGTTCCTCGATGGCAAGCGACCAAAAGTGCGTGAGCGGCGAGGGGTCGCCCAGAGCATTGAAGTACGAGACGTTTTGGGCAATCTGCCACCAGTTGTTAAAGAACAGCAGCGACGGCAGGATGTCGGGGCGCATCTTGGTGAGCATCACGTGGTTAAAGAGAGTGCACAGCGCGCAGGTTACCACCACGACGGTCACCACGGCGGGGACCAGGCGACGGATGCGGCGAATCCAGAAGCTCTTAAGGTCGATGCGTCCGGTCTTAGCGACTTCGTTGAGCAGCAAGCGCGTGATCAGATAGCCCGAAAGCACAAAGAAGATCGTGACGCCAAGCAGGCCGCCCTGCGCCCACGTGAGGTTAAGGTGATAGAGCACCACCGCGACGACGGCGAGCGTACGCAGGCCGTCAAGGGCAGGGATGTAGCGGGATTTGGGGCGAGCAGGCGTCTGCTCCGCGGCGGGAGTGTTGGCGCGGCCCGCGTTGTTGGCAGAAGCACGATGGGGGCTCACGGTGCGTCGCGGTTCGTTGGCACGGCGTTCGCCCTTCACGCGTTCGTGCGGCGCCGGCTCGTTGCCCGTGCGGCGTCGACCGCGCGAGCCCGATTGCGAGAGTTGTTCCATAAAACATCATCCAATGACGAGAATAATCAGCACGCCTTCATTGTAGCTGCCTGCTCCTGTGAATGCTTGCTGCTGGCGCAAGCTCAAGCGCGCGTCCACATCAAAGTGAACTAAAGTTATAGGGGGTGCGAGAGTGCACAATCGTTGGTCGACGGTGGGCGCAAAGCCTGCGGACGAGGAGGTTTCCATGGCAGATCGCGGCATCGTTGCGGTGTTCGGCAGCATGAACATGGACCTTTCGGTGGCGTGCGAGCGCATACCGCGTGCGGGCGAGACCGTCGGCGGCAGCGGGTTTATCACCAACGCCGGCGGCAAGGGCGCCAATCAGGCCGTAGCTGCCGCGCGTATGGGCGCGTGCACGCACATGATCGGCGCGGTCGGTCGCGACGCGTTCGGCGCGTCGCTCGTGGTGGGGCTCCAAGACGCCGGCGTGGACTGTGACTTTGTAGTGCATCGCGATGACGTGGAGACGGGAACGGCGACCATCATTCGCTGCGAGGGCGACAACCGCATCATACTGTCACCGGGCGCCAACCATGCGCTTGCGGGCGCGGACGTTGCCTGCGCGTTGAGGCGTCTGGTGGCCCATGAGCTCGACGGCGACGCCAGCGAGATTGCCCCGGCTGCCGGAAGCGTCTTTATCGCCCAGGGCGAATGTGACCTTGCGGCGACGGCCGAGGCGCTTGTTTGCGCTCACGAGCTGGGGTTCTATACGGTCTTTAATCCAGCGCCCGCCTGCGAGCTGCCTGCGGAGGTCTGGTCCGCGGTCGACCTGGTCTGTCCCAACGAGGCTGAGTGCCAGGTGCTGACGGGCATCTTGCCTGCGGATGATGCGAGCTGCGTCGCGGCGCTCAATGCCCTGCTCGCTAGGGGTGCCGGAGCTGCGGTCATCACGTTGGGCGGTGCCGGCTCGGTTGCGCTCGGCGATGGCGGTGAGCTGCTGCGCATGCCGGCACTTTCGAGTACGGTAGTCGATACCACGGCCGCCGGCGATACGTTTATCGGCGCGTTGGTGGCGGCTCGCCTAGAGGGCTTGCCGCTCTTTGAGTGCATGGCCGCGGGTGCTCGCGCCTCGGCGGTGACGGTGTCGCGCCTGGGCGCTCAGCAATCGATTCCCACGCGCGCCGAAGTTGAACATTGGTTTGGTTAAACGATAAAGACGGAGAAGCGGAGTAGAACAATGGCAATCAAGAAGCTGATCCTTGATCTGGATATGGGTGTGGACGATGCGATGGCGCTGGCCTATGCCATCGCGAGCCCCGAGGTGGAGCTCGTGGGCATCACCACGTGTTTTGGCAACGTGCGCGTCGAGCAATCGGCGCACAACTGCCTGGCGGTGCTCGATCTGCTGGGTCGCCCTGAGGTTCCGGTGTACCTGGGCGCCGATCGTCCCATTAAGGCGACTGAGCCCTATACACCGCCGGCGTCCACCACGCTCATCCACGGCAAGAACGGCATTGGCGGGGCGAGCGTGCC
>URDZ01000055.1:0-13343 GCA_900546725.1 uncultured Collinsella sp.
GGGGTGAGGTGCCCGTTGATTTAATGGGGCGCGCGTGCGTGGGCGTTGCCCCAACAGGTTCCTTGTTTATAGATATGCCTCAGTTTTTGACGTCCGGAAGTCTCGAAAGGTGGGCCATGTGTCCCATGTTTGCGGTGGCATGGTCTATCGTTCGTCATAGAAATCCGCGATGGCCAGGTGCGCTGACGCTCATGTACTTATGGGCTAGACTTAGCACCATTATGTGATTGATGCGGTCGGTCGGCGGTTGCCACCCGACCGATGTATATGACTTGAAGGTGCGTGCGTATGAGCCAAGAGATGATGGATAAAACCTGTCGAGAGTTTGCCCAAGCGCTAGCTGCTCGCGAGCCGGTTCCCGGTGGCGGTAGTGCGAGCGCCTTTGTGGGCGCACTGGGCGCCTCGCTTTGCGGGATGGTCGCTCGTTATGGGGCAACTAATCCCGCGCTTGCCGATCGCGCAGACGATCTGACGCGCGCATTTGCCCAGGCAGACGAGTTGGTGCAGGAGCTTGTGGGCCTGGTTGCCGAGGATGTTCGTGCATACGGCCAGGTATCTGCGGCATACGGTATTCCTCGTGATGATCCGGCTCGACCTGCGGCGATTCAGGATGCGCTGCGCGTGGCTGCCATGCCTCCGTATCGGATCATGGACGCCTGCGGGCGCGCGCTGGCGCTGCTCGAGGTCATGGCGGACAAGGGCTCCCGACAGCTGCTGTCCGACGTGGCGTGCGGTGCCGTATTCTGCCGCGCCGCCATGCAGGGCGCGAGCCTGACGCTCTTTGCGAACACCACATCTATGAAGGATCGCGCTCGTGCTGAGGAGCTCGAGACGGCGTGTGATGAGTTGCTCGACACATGGTTGCCGCGCGCCGATGCGCTGGCGCGCCGCGCCTCCGACGCTGCAAGGAAAAGGGGATAGACATGGCTGAACTGCTGAAGGGTGCTCCCGTTGCTCGCGCTTTGACTGAGGAACTTGCTGCTCGCTGCGCAGCCCTGCGCGAGCGGGGCGTTGTTCCGACGTTGGCTATCGTGCGCGTGGGCGAGCGCGAGGACGATCTGTCCTATGAGCGTGGCGCTCTTAAACGCTGCGAAAAGGTTGGCATCGAGGCTCGTCGCGTTTTGCTTCCTGCCGACGTCTCGCAGGACGAGCTGCTGGCGGCTATCGAGGGCATTAATGCCGACTTGGCTGTTCATGGCTGTTTGATGTTCCGCCCGCTGCCCGCCGGCCTTGACGAGAACGCCGTCGCCGCAGCGCTCGATCCCGCCAAGGACGTTGACTCCATGACGCCGTCTTCGCTGCTTACCACGCTTTCGGGGCGCGGCGAGGGTTTTGCTCCCTGCACGGCCGAGGCAGTGTTAGCGTTGCTGGACCATTACGGTGTTGAGCTGGATGGAGCTAAGGTTGCTGTGGCCGGGCGTTCGCTGGTGATCGGGCGTCCTGTTGCCGCCATGCTTACGGCGCGCAATGCGACCGTGACGACGTGCCATACGCATACGCGCGACCTTGCTGCCGAGTGCCGTGCTGCCGACATTGTGGTTGCCGCCGTTGGACGCGCGCGTACGATTGGCGTGGATGCCGTTCGCGAGGACCAGACGATCATTGATGTGGGCATTAACTGGGATGAGGACGCTGGCAAGCTGGTCGGGGACGTCGATTTTGATGCTGTGGAGCCGGTTGTTGGTGCCATCACCCCCGTGCCGGGCGGCGTGGGCGCCGTGACAACGGCGATTCTCGCCAAACACGTGATCGAAGCGGCCGAGCGCGCATCGAAATAGGCATTTTCGCACACAGGGGTCCCGAGGGGTCCTGAAGGGTTGCGGTTTCGCCCTTTTTGCGTCGAAGCGATACACTGTTGCCGTTTGATTTCTTCGCTCAAGGAGGATGCGCATGCCGTGCACAACGATTTTGGTCGGTAAAAACGCAAGCTACGACGGGTCGACGCTTGTCGCGCGTAACGAGGACTCGTCCAACGGGGTGTTTGAGCCCAAGCGCATGCGCGTGGTGCACCCCGACGAGCAGCCGCGCGTCTACACGAGCGTCCTGAGTCACCTGACCGTTGAGTTGCCCGATAACCCCATGCGCTACACGAGCGTCCCCGATGTTGTCCCGGGCCACGGCATCTGGGCCGAGGCCGGTTTCAACGAGCTCAATGTGGGCATGTCCGCAACCGAGACGCTCACCACCAACGAGCGCGTCCGCGGCGCCGACCCACTCGTGGACTACGTTCCCGCCAAGGGCAACGAGGGTGAGGACGGCTATGTGCCGGCGCAACCTGGTGGCCTGGGCGAGGAGGATATGGTGACCCTGGTCCTGCCCTACGCCAAGTCCGCCCGCGACGGCGTCCGTATCCTGGGCGACCTGCTCGAGCGCTACGGCACCTACGAGAACAACGGCATCGCCTTTAGTGATGTGGACGAGATCTGGTGGCTCGAGACCATCGGTGGTCACCACTGGATTGCCAAGCGTGTGCCCGATGACGCCTATGTGACCATGCCCAACCAGCTGGGTATCGACAGCTTTGACCTGGATGACGCCGAGGGCGCCCAGGCCGACCATATGTGCTCCGCCGACTTGCGCGCCTGGATGGCCGAGTGGCATCTGGACCTGACGCTGGGCGTCGAGGGCGACGGCCCGGCTGTGGTCTTTAACCCGCGCGAGGCCTTTGGCTCGCACAGCGACAGCGACCATGTCTACAACACGCCGCGCGCCTGGTACATGCAGCGCTGCCTCAACCCCAGCGACGTGTGGGATGGCCCCGACGCCGACTTCACGCCCGAGAGCGACGACATCCCTTGGAGCCGCGTGCCGGAGCGCAAGGTGACCATCGAGGACATTAAGTACGTGCTTTCGAGCCACTACCAGGGCACGGAGTACGACTGCTACGGCAGCAAGGGCACGCCCGCCACGCGCGGCGCCTATCGCCCCATCGGCATCAACCGCAACAGCCAGCTCGCCGTGTTGCAGCTGCGTTCCTATGCGCAGCCGGCCTATCGCGCCGTGCAGTGGATGGCCTTTGGCTCCAACTCGTTTAACGCGCTGGTTCCGCTGTACGCCAACGTCGAGACCATGCCCGAGTACTATGCCGACACGCAGGCTCGCGTGACGTCCGAAAACTTCTACTGGGCCAACCGCCTGATCGGTGCCCTGGCCGACGTCCGTTTCCATGAGTGCGGCCGCGCGGTCGAGGATTATCAGGAGAAGATCGGTGGCATGGGCCACAAGCAGATCCATGACGTCGACGCTGCCGTAGCCGCTCTGCCCGAGGCCGAGGTGCCTTCCGAGCTTACACGCGCCAACGAGGCCTTTGCCGAGCGTGTTCGCGTGGAGACCGATGCCCTGCTGGGCAAGGTGCTCTACACCACGAGCTGCGCCATGAAGAACTCTTTCGCGATGAACGACAACGTGAGGTAGGGATTTCCCGTCGATCGAATAGCGCTAAAACGCTTTGTCGCTTTCGCTCAATCTTGGGTACAAGAACGCCAATGCAGTTGTTTGTGATTGGAGACAACCATGGTTATGAAACTCGATCAGCTTGTTAACGGCGCCATTAACGTGGGCTTTGGCGCTGCCGCCGTTGCTGTCGAAGGCGGCAAGAAGGTCCTCGACGACCTTAACACCAAAGGCGAGCAGGTCCGCAAGGACACCGCCACCCCCGATATCGCCCGCAGCGTGTCCGACATGTTCGAGCAGGCCGGTGGCACCATCTCCGATCTGACCGAGCGCTTGGGCATACAGGGCGAGACTGCGGCCCAGCGCGTGCTCGACGAGCTCATCCTTGCCCGCGTCCGCGTTATGACCGCCCCTGAGCGCACGGCCTTCCTAGCCCATGTGCGCGACATCGTCGATTCGGTCGAGGACAACGTGACCTCGGTGCCCGTCGAGTCCGTTGAGCCCGACGATGCGAAGGATACCGAAGAGGCCGAGTAGCAGCGCAGATGGCAGATTCCACCACCGATTACAACAATCTAGATCCTTTGGGTGACGAGGCGGCGGTTGTCGATGAGGTCGATGCCGCCGTCTCGGGCGCTCGCAAAAAGCCGCGCGCTGTCGATATGGTGCCCGAAGAGCCCGACGCGATGGCGCCGGACGAGGAATACCAGCTCACGCCGGCGGGTCGTCGCGAACGCATCGGGCAGATTGTTCGCTTGGTCAAAAAGTACCGTGTGTGGGATAACCTCACGCCGGTTCGCTTGCGCCGCCTGCTCGAGGAGCTCGGCCCCATGTTCGTCAAGATGGGGCAGATTCTGGCCAACCGGTCCGAGATTCTGCCGCAGCGCTTTTGCGATGAGCTGCGCCGTCTGCGTTCCGACGTGGAGCCGGTGCCGTACGAGGTAGTGCTCCGCTGCTTGGAAGAGGAATACGGCCTGCGCCTGGGGGAGATGTTCGATGCGATCGACCCCAATCCGCTTGGTAGCGCATCGCTCGCGCAGGTGCACCGCGCTCGTCTGGTGACGGGCGAGGACGTGGCCGTTAAGGTGCAGCGCCCCGGTGCGCAGCAGGTTATGGCACAGGACATCGATATCATCCGCTCGGTGGTGCGTATCGTTTCCAAGTTCGTCAACACCGATCAATTCGTTGATCTGCACGGCGTAGTCGAGGAGTTGTGGACCTCGTTTCGCGAGGAGACCAACTTTTTGGCCGAGGCCAAAAACCTCAACGACTTCTACGAGTTCCATAAGAGCGTTCATGGCGTGACGTGCCCTAAATCCTATCTGGACCTGTGCACCGAGCACGTGGTGGTTATGGACTACGTCGACGGCATTTCGATCGCCGATCCCGAACGCTTGGTGGCCGAGGGCTATGACTTGGAAAAGATCGGTGCCGCGATTGTCGAGGACTACTCGACGCAGGTGCTCGATGACGGTTTTTTCCATGCCGACCCGCATGCGGGAAACATCATTCTCAAGGACGGCATCGTCTACTTTATCGACTTGGGCATGGTCGGACGCATGTCGAGTCACGATCGCGGTATCGTCAAGGATATGATTTTCGCCGTGGCCGAGGGTGACGTGCCCAAGCTCAAGGATTCGCTCATGCGCTTCGCCGTAACGCGTGGCGACTCGGCCGAGCTTGACCATTCGGCCTTTTTGTCCGATTTGGACTTTATCGTCGCCGACTTTGCGGGCCTTGACCTGAAGGATCTTGATATCGGCGAGTTTTTGACCTCGTTGTTAAACCTCGCGCGTAAGAATGATGTTGAGCTGCCGAGCGTGGTAACGATGTTCGCGCGCGGCATGGTGACGCTCGAGGGTTTGCTGACCGAGTATATGCCCAACGTCAACATGATCCAGATTATCCAGACGCACATCAAAAACGAGAAGAGCGCCTATGCGCGCGCGCGTGATATGGGACGCGATCTTGCCGCGAGCAGCTATCGCGCGGCAAAAGGCTCGCTTGAGGCAGCCGAGTATCTGGGCTTGGCTTCGCGCATGCTCACGCGCGGCCAGCTTAAGGTGAACACGCAGATCATGAGCAGCGATAAGGCGCTGCGACAGCTAGGTGGGATTATCGACCGCATGTCGATGGCTATCGTTATCGCCGGTCTGTTTATCGGTTCGTCGGTGGTGTACTATGCACGCATCGAGCCGGTTGTGTTTGGTATCCCAGTCATTGGCTTTATGGGCTACGTGAGTGCGCTGGTGCTGGCGCTTATGCTGGGTCGCAATATCTGGCTCAACAGCCACGGCGGCAAGCACTAGAGGCTGCGACCGTCACCGCATTCTCCTATCGCAAACAATAGCTTTTACCTTGGGCTTCGCCTGCGTGCGAGGCCCTTTTGCGTGATAGCATATTGACGGTTTTAATCGATGGCCTAGATGGTGGTGCGGAGACGCACGAATGCGCGGTTTTCCTGCGCGTTTGGGAGAATCGGGGTGCAAGTCCCCGGCTGTACCAGTAACCGTAATTCCTCTTGGCTCGGAATGTTCGCGTCGCAGATCGGACGGCGCGCCCGAGTCGTTAAGGTTAAGTCGGATCGCCTTCCATCTTGCATGCGGCTGCGGCGTATGCCGCCGGTGTGCATAGGGCTCTGGAGGGAAGGGGGACCCCGATGGGGGAACTCGAGCGCAACATGCGCGATGACGTGGGGCAGCTTCAAGGCAACGCTCCAAGTACAGACAGTAGGAGACAAATGGATATGTTTGAGGACGAGTGCCAGCGTTCCTCGCTTCGTCGCCGTGGCGTAATCGCGCGCGGTGTGGCAAAGCGCTGCCTGGTGGCATTCCTGGCCTTCGCGATGGCCTTTGGCACCACGCCGGCTCAGCTGTGGGCCGAGGGTGCCGAGGGCATTACCGACGCTGTGGCTCAGGCTACGACGCCAGGCGAGGACGCAGCGCTTGCGGGCGGTACCGCTGAGCAGAGCGGCGCCGAGGTTTCGGATTCCGGGAGCGCGCCTGCAGCTAGTGCCGCCACTACAGAGGCAGCAACTGGCGACGAAGGCTCGGCGACGGGGGAGAGCCCTGCCACGAGCGAGCAGTCTTCGACGGTATCCGCTGGCCAAGCAGGATCTGCCGCCGCGGCTGCCGTCCAGACAGAGAACCCGACAGAAACCGGCGATGTCGCCAAGAAGCAAGTCGAGGTCTCGTTCTCGATTATCGGCACCGATGCCGACGGCAAGGCTCAGACCTGGGTGGCACCTACGCAACTCAAGCTCGACGAGGGCGCGACGGCTGCGGATGCCTTCGTTAAGCTGCAGCAGAAGACGGGCTTCAAGGCGGATTACGATCCGAACACGGCATACGGTTTCTACCTCAAAAGCATCACATCCCCGAGCGATGGCCGTACGCTTGCCTTCGATCCGGCGACTTATGCCTACTGGCAGCTGTTCGTCGACGGCGCGTCTTCCTCGGTTGGCGCGAGCAGCGTCAAGCTCACCCAAGGGCAGAAGATTGAGTTTGCCTATACGGCTGGTAGCGCGTCCCCTGTCGTTAAGGACCAGGTTGCCGCAAATGTGACCGTCATTGGTCGCGATGCCCAGGGCAAGACTCAGACTTGGGTCGATAACGCGCAGTATGTGGTGACGTCCGGTTCGAGCGCGCTTGACCTTACGAAGGCCGCGCTCGAGGCGAATGATATTGACGCCGTTGCTGCGGGCTCCTTCATTCTGAGCCTTAAGTACAACGGTGTTGAGCTGGGTACGCCCCAAGATTATTCGACCTATTGGCAACTGTTCATCAACGGCAAGTCGAGTGACTATACGGCGGACAATGTCACCATCCATGCCGGCGATACCGTCACGTGGTTCTACGGTGGCTGGGGCGACCAGTTGCCGTCCGATTCTGTCCATGCTTCTGTTCAGGTTCTCGGTAAGGACAAGGACGGCAAGCAGCAGGTTTGGGCTTCGACGGGCCAGACGAGTCTCAAGTCGGGCTCTACTGCCAAGGATCTCCTTGAGCAGACCGGCCTTACTCTCGATGCTGGCGAATCGTCTTGGGGCTGGTTCCTCAACGGCATTACTTCGCCGTTCGATGGTAAGTCCTATGGCTGGGATGCTGCGACTAATAGCTATTGGCGCTTCTATGTAAATGGCAAGTTCGCCGACGTTGGCGCCGGTGTCTACGAGCTCCAAGAGGGCGATGCCGTCACCTTTATGTATGGTGCTGACGCCGATGCCCTTCCTGGCCAGGTTCTTGGGTCTGTCGATGTTATCGGTCCCGATGTCAACGGCAACAATACTCGTTGGGGCTCGGCAAGCAATGTTTCTCTGCCCGAAGGCTCTACTGCCCAGAACCTTATTGAGACGGTCCTGAAGGCCAAGGGCGTTACGTACAACGGCTCCCAGAGTGGTGAGTACTGGTTCCTCAATTCCATCAACTCGCCGTTCGATCACAAGCCGTATGCCTGGGATGCTGCGACCAATAAATATTGGCACCTGTATATCAACGGAGAGCCCTCCTTACTCTGCGCCAATCAGATTACGCTCAAGAGCGGCGATAAGGTTACGCTTGCCTATACCACCGACGATTCGGCCATGCCCGATCCCGACAAGATTGTCGTGGACCCGAGCGCGACGACCCCTGATTGGGATGCCGAGTGGGCCGGCTACGGCAACAGTGGCAACGGTTCGACCGTAACGGATGCCAAGACGCCTGCGCAGGCCGCCGGTCTTAAGTGGGCCTTCGATTGGAAGGCCGAGTCTGGTCAGCAGTATGCCAACTGCAGCGAGCCTGTCATCGCTAACGGCTTTGTGTATATCGCGACCGAGAACGAGCTCATTAAGATCGATTCGTCCACGGGCAAAAAGGTTGCCTCTGCGCCGCTTGCCTCCAAGGTGAGTTATACCTCTCGTCCGATCTACACCAATGGCCTTATCATCGTTCCGCTCAACGGCGGTGCGGTCCAGGCGATTACTGCAGACAAGCTGATCTGCAAGTGGCTGACGCCCGGTTTGACGGACTTGACGCAGAGCTCCTGCACCGTCGTTTCGGACGGCGAGTACGTCTATGTTGGTACGGTCGATATTTCGTATGACGAGAACTACAACGCGACCTACGGCAACGGCTCCCTTAAGCGTATCAAGATTGCCACGGGCGAAGTCTCTTGGCAGAACATCGACCCTGCCGAGGGCTATTACTGGACTGGTGCGGCTTTGACGGATAAGTATGCCATCGTTCCTACGAGCGCGGGCACGCTTAAGTGCATTGATAAGACGACGGGCGATGTCGTTTCGACCATGAAGCTCGGCGCTGTCGCAAATGCCGATTGCATTGCCGATCCGTCTAATGGTTCGACCTTCTATCAGATGACACACGACGGAAAGCTCCATGTGATTTCGCTTTCGGCGAAGGGTGTGCTGAGCGCACAGAAGACGGTTGATCTGGGCCTTACGAATAATCTGAGCGCCCCTGCGGTGTCTGGTGACAATCTGATTGTCGGCGGACAGACGGCTACTGGCTCTGCTCTGGTTCTCTATAACCTGAAGACGGGTAAGACCACGATGGTCGCTGCTGCCGACGGCAAGGCGCTGCCGGCTGGCCTCAATGGTATTGCTGCTACTCCGCTGGTGAGTGTTCAGGGCGGCAAGACCTATGTGTACTTCACCGTTAACAGCGCGGATAGCAAGGATTACGTCAACTACTCTGCTGGTGGTGGCGTGTATCGCTATACGCTCGGCGATGCAGAGGCGACGCAGATTTATGATGCGGCTGGCCATTACCAGTACTGTGACTCTCCGGTCATTGCCGATGCATCTGGCAACCTGTACTACATCAATGACTCGGGCACGCTGTTCAAGCTCGGGGCCGTTGAGTCTTGGACGGTTGCCTTTAATTCCAACGGCGGGTCTGCTTGCGACACTAAGTTTGTTGCTACGGCCGATGGCAAACTGGTCAAGCCGGCCGATCCGACGCGCGATGGCTACACTTTCGGCGGTTGGTATACCGATGAGGCTTGCACGCAGGCGTATGACTTTAGCACGCCGGTGACGGCCGATCTGACGCTGTATGCCAAGTGGACCAAGAATGCCGTTAACCCCGGCGGTAATGGCGGTTCTGGCACTAATGGTGGCAACGGTGGCGCTGGCAACGGTTCCGGTGCTGGCGCTGGCACTGGCTCCGGCTCCGGCACGAAGGGCCAGCAGGCTGGCGGCGCTGTCGCCCCGGGTCATAAGCCGACGACCAAGACGACGGTGTCGACCAAGACCGAGACCAAGGACAACAAGTCCGACAAGAAGGACTCCGATAAGTCCGATAAGAAGGACGAGAAGAAGTCTGGCAAGAAGTCTGACAAGAAGGACAGCAAGTCCGACAAGAAGTCCGATTCCAAGTCCGATACGGGCGCTGCTTCCACGACCACTACTAAGAAGTCCTCTAGTGCTTCCGAGCAGGAGACTGGCACCAATCCGCTCGCCATCGTCGGCGTTGCCGCCGGCGTCATCGGTCTCGCCATCGTCGGCGTGTTCGTGTTCACCAAACGTCGGTAGGTGAGGGCTGTGTCCAATAAATCCAAGGACGCTGACCCCAAGCAACCAAATTCCTCGTTTATCCAGCTCGATGATCCAAAGCAAAAGGGCGCCGCTTCGGCGGCGTCCGCCCCTCGTCGCAAGGCGCTCCTTGGCGTTCTGATTGCCGCTTGCACCATTCTGATCGTCGTCTCGCTGGGTTTCGTCCACCCTTCCACAAGCGGTGCCTGGTCCATCGACTGGATCATTCAGACCGTGACGGGGGAGAGCGTCGTCACCAAGGACACCAAGGCGTCTGGCTCGACTACTACTTCGGGCGAGGCCAGTTCCAAGGATTCCAAGTCATCGAATGACGCAAAAGATGAGTCCAAGGATTCTGATGAGTCCAAGTCCAAGGACGATTCCGAGTCTTCAAACAAGGAATCGGACAAAAAATCGGATAGCAAGAAGTCCGATGGTCAGGACGGCAAGAAGTCTGGCGATAAATCCGCTGCCCAAAATACGGGAGCCGGTGATACTTCCAATGTGTCTGGTGGTGCTTCTTCGGGCGGTGGCCAGTCGTCTGATGGAGCCTCATCCTCTAATGGTGGAAACGCCTCCTCGGGCGGCCAGAGCGGCTCACAGGAGTCCAACTACGTAACGGTGACGGTTTCGGTCACATCGAGCGCTGTGGGCAATCCTGTGTCCTCTGGTGGCACCTTTACCTTTAACGAAGGCGCTACCGTCTACGATGCCCTGTGCGCGCTGGGCCTTTCCGTCAACGCACACGGCTCATCGTACGGCACGTATGTCTCCGTGATTGGCGGTTTGGCCGAGAAACAGTACGGCGGCACGAGCGGCTGGATGTACTCCGTCAACGGCACAACGCCCATGACGGCCTGCAGCAACTACGTTCTCTCAAACGGCGACAACGTAGTCTGGTATTACGTTACAGGCTAGAGATCTCGACATAGCGCGCCAGACGGGCGGTTCGGACAAACATCCGGGCCGCCCGTTTTTCATGCGAATTGGACGGGGTCGCCGGGTCTCTCGGCAAACAAAAAACCGGTTGGAATGGGAATTCCAACCGGTTATACATTCAAGCAAATAGTGAATCGACTACGACCGTGCGCCTTCGAGGAAGAAGCGGCGGCTGAAGTAGTTGTACCAGGTGACGAGGAACGTTGCGATGGCCTTCATGGCCTGGTAGCCGATGCTCAAAAACGTGACGCCCACAAACATGTACAGGTCGTTGAGACCCAGACCAATCACCGACAGGATGGTGAAGATCGTGAACTCGCGCTTGCGGCTCATGCCCTCGCGATGGTCGAACACGTACTTCATGCTGAGCCAGTAGTTAACCACGACGGACGTGGTAAACGAGACCGTGGTGCTCATCAAAAAGTCGAGGTGGAACAGCTCGACGAGCGCAATAAGCATGCCCCAGTCGATGCCAAAGGAGATAAGACCCACGACAGCGAACTTGAGGAACTGCTTGGTATGAGGTTGTGCCAGTGCCTTGCGCACGTAATCACATCCAATGCGTTGATGAATCGAGCAGAGGATACTTTAGAGCTTTTGCAAGGGAAACGTAAGGTCTTTGCCAAGAACTATACGAACTCGCCAAATTTTCAAGAGGTAATCCGCAA
Organism: uncultured Collinsella sp.; assembly: GCA_900546725.1. Lineage (GTDB taxonomy): Bacteria > Actinomycetota > Coriobacteriia > Coriobacteriales > Coriobacteriaceae > Collinsella. The sequence continues at coordinate 11,530 of URDZ01000055.1, forward strand.
ACGTTGAAAATTTGCCCGTAAACGAACGATGCCCGCGGGCGATACTGTGCTGAGCGCGCATTGTCCGTGGGCATCGTAAGGCTGTAAGGTTGCGAGTTACTTGGTCTCGTCGCCCTCCAGGAAGATCTTTCGGGTCACAAAGTTGTAGACCATGACAAGCGCGGTGGCGCAGATCTTGGCGATATTGGCCTCGAGCCCCAGACCGGCGTTGAGTGTCAGCACGATACCGTCGTTGAGTGCCAGGCCGATCACGGACAGCACGACAAAGATGATGAACTCGCGGCGGCGGCTCATGCCTTCCTTGTGCGCAAACACGTACTTCATGCTGGCGACGTAATTAAAGATGAGCGAGACGATAAAGCCGCTGGTGTTGGCGATTAGGATGTTGAGGCCCAGACCGTAGTGGAGCAGATTCATAATGCCAAAGTCGATAACCGTGGCAATGACACCGACGACGCCAAATTTCATGATCTGCGCAAGGAGCTTTTGCATGGTACCTGCCTTAAGCTGGCGCCGAAGCGCCGCGGGGATGACAAACTCAGCAAGTTTAGCCAATCCCCGCGGGTGGTGCTAGGCGCGCTCCTCGATAGCACCGTTTCTATATGCATCGAGCAGCTGGCGCAGGTCCTGGATCTGGCTGCGGATCTTGGCTCCAGAATCGGTGTCGCTCACCATGCGGCGACGGTCTGCTTGGTCAAAACGGTTGGTCTCGCTTTCGATGTCCACGTTGCGTGTGAGTGCCTCGGCAACCGTCGTAAAGGCCCGGTGCGACTTGAGGCGGCAGCCGCGCGAGCTCGAGATGAGCGTATAGCCGGCGATACCCGTCTTGGGATGGTAAGCGCGGCAGAAGCCGCCATCGATGACCAGCAGCTTGCCCTCGGCGCGGATGGGCTGCTCGCCCTTGGTGGTTTTAACGGGCGTGTGGCCGTTGATGATGTGGCCGGTCGGCGAACATGCCATGGGCGCGACGCCAAACTCGCGCATGATGTCGTCGCAGACCGAGGGCGACTTGGTAAGCGTAAAGTACGGGTCCATCGGCTCGACCCAGGTGCTCGTATCGACGATATAGGCGCGCTCAAAGGTACGCACCAGGCGTCCGCTGGCGGGTGAGTTAAAGCCAATCCACAGGTACCACATCCAGTCGAGGGCGTCGCGGTCGCCCACGCGCCAGGCGCGGCGGGCGATGTGATCGCAAAAATCGAGATAATCGCGGCCAGCGCGCCAGGTGCCCAGGCAGTTCATGCTGCTAAAGGTGCCGTCTTCGTTGAGCGGCACGCAGCCATGGAACAGCAGGTTGCCGTTGGCGACCTTGTACATCGAGCCGTGGGAATAGAGGAAATCGATATGGCGATGCAGGTGATCGGCGGTGACAAACTCGGACACGAGCTTGTCGATGATGTGCTGCTCCTGAGACGTGAGCGTATAGGGGTCCGCCGGGTCGACGGTGGGGAAGTCGTTGGTCGTGAGCGGCCACACGCTGCCGTCGGCGAGCGTGACCGTGCCGGTGTCGTGGTCGATCTTGTCGAGCAGCAGGCGGTCGGTCATGTCGAATTCGGGGTGACGCTGGATAATCTGGCCCTCGAGTTTAAAGAGCAGCACGTTGATGGCCTTGATCAGCGGGGTGATGGACTCACCGGCGGTGTAGGTGGCATCGGCAAAGGCGACAAGCTCACGCAGCGAGATGCCGTAGTCGTTCTCGAGGATCTCGTAATTGTCGTAGCGTAGGTTGTTGCGCAACACCGTGGCGATGCAGGCGGGCTCACGCAGCACATCGGTGCATACCGCGTTTCCATTGATGGGCAGGATATCACCTT
>URDZ01000056.1:0-13292 GCA_900546725.1 uncultured Collinsella sp.
CCTGCCGCAGCTGCTGCCGGTTTCCGCCGCCGATGACGGAGGAGCCCATGCCAATGACGCTGATCTTTTCCCCGCCGTGGGGCAGCGCGCGATATTCCGTGTGTATTCTCCTGACTTTGTTATATTGTTCAGTCCAGGGCGTCCCGGCTTTCGAACACGTCGCGGACAGAGCCGTTCCGGTCGATCTCCGGCTCCGGAGCCGGGGCCTTGGCCATCTTCAGCTCCTGCCACTTGGCCTTGTCGATCAGCAGCTGCCGGGGCTTGGACCCCTCGAAGGGACCCACATAGCCCCGCTCCTCCATCTGATCCACCAGGCGGGCCGCCCGGGCATAGCCCAGCTTCAGCCGCCGCTGCAGCATGGACACGGAGGCCTGTCCCGTCTCCAGCACCACGTCCACGGCGGCGCTGAGCAGCTCGTCGTGCGCACGGGGCGCCACGCCGTCGGCCGGCATGCAGTAGATGCAGCGGAAATTGCACTTGTCGGTAACGGCAATGCGCAGGTAGTTGATATCGCGGCCAAAGCCGTCATGTTGCACGCGCCCGTCCACGCAGCCCTCCCCTCACGCGGCGTTTTATTCTTCGGAAAACATAATACCCCACGAGAGAATCATGCCGACACCCGTACGACAGGACAGGTCACTTCGAGCAAGACCGGCTTCCCAAGCCCATCCTCAGCACAGACCATCACAACATTCGATGCTTTTCCCGTTTTTGGCGAAAAACGTCGAATGTTGTGATGGTTTGCCTGCCCACAGCACCCCGAAGAAGGACCAAAGCGTCCCTAAAGGCCGCCGTCCCAGTGCCGAATCACGAATTCTCGCAGGTCGTTCTGCCGCTTCTGGAATGTCTCGCTTCGGTCGCACTTAAGGCCCATAGCGAGCGCGATGGCGTTCATCGCCCGGTGCAATTGCAGCTGGTGGGCAAACTGAGTCCCGGTGAGGACAATCATCCTAAAGCCCAGCGCGCTCAGCACGGTCATACGCTCCGCATCCGACGCGCTGCGCTGTTTATCAAGATGGTCCGAGCCGTTGTATTCAATCCCCGTACCGCTCGCAGGCGCATATACGTCGATCTTGAAATACCCGGCCTTTGCGAGATACTTGAACTCGTTGGGAACATCGACCCGATGGTTGAGCTCGATCTTGGCGTATCCCAGCCCGCCCTGGGAACGTTTTGCTACAACCATGATTGCGGTGGCCGTCTCCATGGGCGACCGCGCGCCATCGTGCACGCGCCTGAGCACGGCGGCCGCGCGTATGGCCCCCTGACGAGATCGGTTCTCATTGCAATAAGCAATCAAGTCGGCAACGGTATATCTCTGCCCCATCTCGATATAATCGCCTGTCGACAGATGATTCAAATGGTATCGGGCGCAGATTTCGTAGCCATATTCCAGCTGCTCGGGCTCGCTCATCCACGAACCCGCTTGGACAAAACACATGACCTCATCAACCACCAGAAGGCCCTCTGCCACCTCGATAAGATGGCCCGGAGGTACTGGCGCCCCAAACACGTGGCATCTAAATCCAGCCGGCGTCGAGCGCTCAAAATCGAAGTTGACGAGCGTGTCGATATGATCGAGCTCTTCTCGCGGAATACCAAGCGAAACCAGATAGTCGGTAACGATCCCAGCTGCCGTTGAAGCCCTCAGCCCTTTGGCATCGAGTCCCAATTTGGGCAGGCTCGCGGTCGGCTCCGCATCGTTAGCAAGCGAGTCCTCATCGTATAGGCTGCTTGCTCGCGAGGGCGGCTCGGACGGGCGCGCCACGTTGTGGTACAGCCAGGCAGTCTTATGGGACAGGACGATCGGCAGGTCCATGAGCCCTCCAATGGAGTCGGATAACCAACCTTATTCCCCTGCCTACGGGTCCGCACACCTTCGTGCGCAAGAAAGCGATTCCACCCGGTCGAGCGGCAGAAAAACCATCACAACATTCGATGCTTTTCCCGATTTTGGCAAAAAACGTCGAATGTTGTGATGGTTTGAGGCGAGGTGAGGGGCACGGAGGGGTCAAAGCATCGTGCTCGAACGGGTTAATCCAGCTCTTTTAAGCCATGCGCCAGCTGCCAGTACTCGCCGTGCTGGGCGAGCAGCTCTTCGTGCGTGCCGCGCTCGATGATGCGGCCGTGTTCGAGGACCATGATGGCGTCGGCGTCGCGGACAGTGGACAGGCGGTGCGCGATCATAAACGTGGTGCGACCGCGCATGATGCGGTCCATACCGCGCTCGATGAGCTTTTCGGTACGCGTGTCGATGGAACTCGTGGCCTCGTCCAGGATGAGCACCGGCGGATCGGCGACGGCCACGCGCGCGATGGCGAGCAGCTGACGCTGACCCTGCGACAGGTTGGCGCCGTCGGCCGTGACCGGTGTGTCGTAGCCCCGCGGCAGGCGGCGGATAAACGAGTCGGCGCAGGCGGCCTCGGCAGCGGCGCGCACCTCCTCGTCGGTCGCGTCGAGCTTGCCAAAGCGGATGTTCTGCGCAATGGTGCCGCTAAACAGGTGCGTGTCCTGCAGCACAATGCCGAGCGACCCGCGCAGGCTGGCCTTGGCAATGTGCTTGACGTCGATGCCGTCGTACGTGATCTCGCCGTCATCAACCTCGTAGAAGCGGTTGATGAGGTTGGTAATGGTCGTCTTGCCGGCGCCCGTGGAGCCCACAAACGCAATCTTTTGCCCCGGCTTGGCAAACAGGTTGAGGTCCGTGAGCACGCGGGCGCCCGGCACGTAGGAAAAGTCCACGGCATGGAAGCGCACGTCGCCGGCAAGCGGGACCAAGCCGCACGTGAGCTCGGTGCCGTCGGCGGCCACCGCGCGGCCCGACTCATCAACGGCTGCCACGTCATGCAGATGCCCGTACGCGCCCACGCCCTGGCCCTCGGGAATCTTCCACGCCCACGCGGCGTCGCCCGTCTGCACCAGCTCCACGCAGCCCTCGTCCACCTCGGGCTCAAGGTCCATAGCCGCAAACAGGCGCTCGGCACCGGCCAACGCGTTGAGCAAGAAGTTGCCAAGCTGCGTAAACTGGTTGATGGGCATGGCGGCCTGGCGCACAAAGACCAGGTAGCTTGCAAGTGCGCCCACATCGGCGAGCCCTTTGATGCAGAGCATGCCGCCCGCCACGGCGACGATGGCATAGTTGACGTAGCCAATCACGACGGTCATGGGCACCATGGAGTTGGCATAGCTCACGGCGGCGGTGCCGGTGCGGCGAAGCTCGTCGTTGCGGCAGGTGAAGCCGGCAACATTCGCCGCCTCGCGGTTAAAGACCTTGATGACCTTTTGGCCCGAGACCATCTCTTCGATATATCCGTCCAGGTCGCCAAGCGATGCCTGCTGGGCAGCAAAGAAACGCTTAGAGCGCGCGCCCGAGTAGCGCGCATACAGCACAATGGCCGCATCGCACACGAGTGTGATAATCGTGAGCTGCCAGTTAAGGATGATGAGCATAGCCGTGGTGCCCACAACCTGAATGGCGGCCTGAATCACGTTGGCAAAGCTGTTGTTGAGCGCCTCGGAGACGGTGTCGACGTCGTTGGTGAAAAAACTCATGATGTCGCCCGAGCGCGTGCTGTCAAAATAACTGAGCGGCAGCGTCTGGATGTGCGCGAACAGGTCGCGGCGAATATCGGACACCACGTGTTGGGCCGCGCGCACCATGATCTGTGAGTAGCCCAGGGCCGAGAGCACGCCCGCGGCGTAGATGATCGCCGTCAGGATGACCTGCTTGGCGAGCAGTTCCTCCCCGCCCGTAGCCAAACCGTTAACGATGGGGCGCACCATGTAGGTGCCGGCGAGGCTCGCGATGGCGGCAACGGAGGCGAGCGCGCCCACCGCGAGCAACGAGAACTTGGCATGCCCCATGTAGGAGAGCAAGCGGCGCACAGTGCGCTTGAGGTCGGCCGGGCGTGCTTGGGCTGCGGTCTTAGGCATGACGCTCACCCCCTTCCAAGGGCGATCCGCATGCGACGGAGGAAAACGGATCATTCGCGCAACCATCGTCGCTGCCGTCGCCGGCGTCCGCGTTCCTCGCAAACTCCATCTGCGAGGCATAAATCTCCTGGTAGATGTTGTCGCCCGCCAGCAGCTCCTCGTGCGTGCCCACGCCGTGGACACGACCGTCGTCCAACACCACAATGCGATCGGCATCCATGACGCTCGCGATACGCTGGGCGATGATGAGCACGGTCGTATCGGAAATCCGAGCGATGTGCTCGCGAATCTTAGCGTCGGTCGCCATATCGACCGCGCTGGTGGAGTCGTCAAAAATGAGCACGCGCGGATGCTTGAGCAGCGTGCGCGCGATGCACAGACGTTGCTTCTGGCCACCCGAGACACCGGCGCCGCCTTGGCCCAACTCGCCGTCCAGCCCGCCGATGCGATCGAGGAACTCGTCCACGCATACCGCGCGGCAAGCCGCGAGGAGCTCATCGTCCGACGCCTGCGGATTGCCCCACTGCAGGTTCTCGCGCACGGTACCCGTAAACAGCACATTCTTTTGCAGCACAATGCCCACGGCGTCGCGTAGAGTCGCGAGATCGTAGTCGCGCACGTCGCGCCCGCCCACAAGCACGGCGCCTTCGGTGGCGTCGTACAGGCGCGCAATCAGCTGCACAAGCGAGCTCTTGCCCGAGCCCGTGCCGCCGAGGATGCCTACCGTCGAGCCGCTCTCGATGCGAAGGTCGATATGCTCGAGCACATCCTCGGCTGCATCCGCGCGGTATTTAAAGGAAACGTCGCGAAATTCGATACTGCCGTCCGCTGGCGCCGCAGTCGCGAGGTCTCCCGCGGGGTTGGCGATAAAGGGCTCCTCATCGAGCACCTCGACGATACGGCCCACACTCGTAAGAGCGCGCGTGAGCAGCAAAAACACATTGGAAATCATCATAAGCGAGTTCATGATCAGCAGCACGTAGCTCATAAAGCCCGTGAGCGAGCCCACGCCCAGCTTGCCGGCGAGAATCATGCGGCCGCCAATCCACAGGATGGAGAGCGCAGCCACGTACATCGACAGCTGAAACACCGGCAGGTTGAGCACCGCGTTGCCAAAGGTCTTCGTCGCAGTGCGCGCGAGCTCGGTATTGACGGTGTCGAACTTGGCCTCCTCGTGCTCAGCGCGCACGTAAGCCTTCACGGCGCGCACGGCGGTAAGGTCCTCTTGCACCACGCCGTTGAGGTGGTCCATCGAGGTCTGGAGTTGGCGGTAGAGCGGACTCACGCGATAGGTGATGACGCCCAGCACGATTGCCAGCACGGGCAAGATGATCGCAAAGACGGTGGCGAGCGGGCGCGACAGCATCAGCGCGTAGATAAGGCCGACGATAAGCGTCACCGGGCCGCGCACCATAGGGCGAAAGCCGTTGCCCACAGCATTTTGGATAACGGTGATGTCCGTGGTCATGCGGGTGACGAGCGAGCTGGCGTCGTAGTTGTCCAGGTTGCCAAAGGCGAGCGTTTGAATCTTTTTGTACTCGGCCTCGCGCAGGTTGGCGCCTAGGCCCGAGGCAACGCGGGCGGACGTGCGGGCATAACCCAAGCCCAGTACCAGCGAAAGCGCAGCGCACACCAACATGTACGCACCCTGTAGCAGCATGTAGTTGATATCACACGCAGGCACGCCCACATCGATGATGTTGGCCATGATGACCGGGATAAACAGCTCGAGCACCGTCTCGACCGACACAAAGAACACGCCGAGGATGGCATCGCGACGGTATGCCCCTAGATAGGAAAACAGTATTTTGAGATTGCGCACGCAGGTTCAACCCCCATCAAACGTTGTTCGCAAACGCACGTATTATTGCGCGCCGAATAATGGTGTCAAGTATTCCGAAATCGTTTTCTGCAAGGTTAGCGCCGGCGGCGAGTTCTCGTGATGTGTGTCCATATTCACTCGGAATAATGGTGCGCGAGACTTTTTTCGCTCCGACGTCAACACAAACCTTGACTCTACAATCGTTGTAGGGTTTTCACTACACTGGTAGCTAAACGAACCAAGCCAGAAAGCCCCGCCCATGGAACACGACCTCACACGCGGCAATGTCCTTAAGACCATCGCGGTCTTTGCCCTGCCCTATATGCTCTCGTACTTTTTGCAGATGCTCTACGGCATGGCCGACCTGTACATGATGGGGCAGTTTAGCGGCGCCGCCGGCATCACCGCCGTGGGTAATGGCGCGCAGACGCTCTATATCATTACCGTGACGCTCGTGGGCCTGGCCATGGGAACGACGGTCATCGTCGGCCACGCCGTGGGCTCGCGTCGCTTCGACCGCGCCGAGACCGCCATCGGCAACACCATCACGCTCTTTATGGGTGTCTCGGTGGTGCTGGCCGCTATCCTGCTCGCACTGTGCCCGCAAATCGTGGCGCTCATTGGCACGCCGGCCGAGGCAGTCGAAGGAACCGCCGCCTACCTGCGTATCTGCTTTGTCGGCATTCCGTTTATCGCCGCATACAACATTCTTTCGGCCATCTTTCGCGGGCTGGGCGATTCGCGCTCGCCCATGTACGTGATCGGCGTGGCGTGCATCATTAACATCGCGCTCGATTTTCTGTTTATCGGGCACATGGGGCTCGGCCCCGTGGGCGCGGCGCTCGGCACGGTAACCGCCCAGACGGCCAGCGTTGCCCTCGCACTCGTGTGGCTCAAGAGCCGCCGCACGAACATCCACGTTAAGCGCAGCGACCTGCGCCCCCAGCCCGAGGTGCTCGGCAGCATTCTTAAGATCGGCGTGCCCGTGGCCGTGCAGGACGGCTGCATCCAGGTGGCGTTTATGTTCATCACCGTCATTGCCAACCACCGAGGGCTCGTCGACGCCGCCGCCGTGGGCCTGGTCGAGAAGATGATCAGCTTTTTGTTCATTGTGCCGAGTTCCATGGGTGCCACCGTCAGCGCGCTCACGGCGCAAAACGCCGGCGCGGGCAAGGGCGACCGCGCATGTCAGGTGCTTAAAGACGCCATGACGATCTCGGTGGTGTACGGCTGCCTGATCACGGTGCTGATGTGGCTGGTGGCGCCGGCGTTTATCGGCTTTTTTGCCAAGGACTCTGCGGTGGTCGCGGCCGGCACCGGCTATATGCGCAGCTATATTTTCGACGCGATTTTTGCCGGCATCCACATTTGCTTTAGCGGCTTTTTCGCTGCGTATGGCAAGAGCTACATCGGCTTTGCGCACAACGTGCTGGCCGTGGCGCTCATTCGCGTGCCGGGCGCGTGGCTGCTGTCGAACGCCTATTCCGACACGCTGTTTCCCATGGGCATCGCTTCGCCGTGCGGGTCGATTCTGTCGGCAGTCATCTGTGTTGTCGCGTTTACCGTGCTCAACCGGCGCGGGGCTTTTGACAAGTTGGCAGCGTAGCGGGACGACGCGAAATCGCCCTTATCGACGACATCATCAGCGACGACCCGGCGACCTACGTGACGCAGATCACGGTGCCGGTTGCCCCAGCAAAGTAAGAACCGCCCGGAAGGCATCATACTTCCGGGCGGTTCTTACTAATCATCATCTAGCAACTCGAATCGATTTCTAGATATCACCAATGCGGCATAATCTTGGCTTTGGTGAAAAACATGGGCAATCACAACGTCCTCGTTATCGTAGTAATAAAGCATTACATAAGAATTAACGAGGCAAGCATGGTAACCAAGCACTGCAAGCTCGGGCAACTTCGATAAGCCGTAGTCAACTACACCACTTTGAAGAAGCTGGAGCTGACTACGGTATTTATCAGGAAAGTGCCGGGCGGTAAAAATACCATGCCCCAATAGATAATCAACGATATCGTCAACTTCTTGTTCAGCTGTAGGCAGAATCTTGACGTTATAGGCCATATTTTGCCTCAAGGTCATCGAGGGCCTCAAAGGCATCACGCGCCGTGCCGGCAGCACGCTCCCGCTCGGCCACAGCCATACGAGCCATCAGGCGAGCCTTAGCCTGTTCCTGAACCATGAGGTCGTAGTCCTCGGATCGAAGTACAACAAATTTGCTATAGCCGTTTTTTGTAACAGTCACTGGACCAGGAGTAGTTTCAACGAGCTCCGAGAATTTCGCGGTGTCCCGCATATCTTTAATTGGAACGCAAACGGGCATGTTCAACTCCAATCATAATTATGTACATAATTATGAAGTGTAGCTCAACTAACGAGCGTCGGCTACAGAAGATCTACCACACTGGAGACAGTCCTCGATATGGCGGTTTTACTCCTCCGGAATCGGAAACGCACGGATGAACTCTGCAGGCGAGAAGGTCTTGATGGTCGAGCGCACAAAAGCAGCGCGGTCACGCGTGATGATAAAGTCCACGCCGGCACGCTCGGCCATCGCACGGATACAGCCGTCCTCAAAGTCCGGCTCATCGGAATAGGCGGAGGTAAAACAAGCTTCTTGGTCGAGAGGCTCTACCGAATAGCTCTTAAGACAGTCGCGCACTACCTCGCGGGCGCGCGCCTCGCCTGCCTGTTTAGTGAGAATGTAGTACGCGTCCTTGAGAGAACAGGCCGAAACAACGCCCTCGATAAGCCCCACGTCGACGAGCCCCTTGATCGTTTGCGCCGCTGCGTGCTCCGGCCGGCCCGGCAGCACACAATCGAGCAGAAAATTGGTATCGAGAAATGCCCTCATAGGTAGCGCTCCCTCGCGACGCGCTTTTCATCTTCAACCGTCATCGTATCGAGCGGCGTTCCCTTTGGCATGTTAGCCACGATATCGAGATACTCCTGGTAGTCCTCATTCTCCGCGAGCATCTCACGGATCTCCTTCCAGGTGATCTTGGGATGCCACATCGTACCCATGTCGCGCTTGGGCTTGTCCGAGCCGCACGTCGGTTTTGTGCCCCCACGCTCCTGGGCAGCATCATATTCCACTGCAACCGGGCCTTGATAGTCGAGCGGCACGATTTTGAACAACGGCTTGCTCCGCTTGAAGACCACAACCTCCTCGCCATCATTGGCAACCCTTTCGGCCACCTGCGTAAGGTTTTGGCGCAGCTCCGAAAACGCGACGGTAACCATAACTGCTCCTCTCAACATATATCTTTACTGCTAAGTATACACGTTAATGTTAATGTTAAAGTGTATAAAACTCATTACAATGGGGCAGCCCCGTTGTGGGACCTCACTGCGAGGCCCCTTTGCTTTGTATGAATCTTCTATCGCTCCGGAACGACACCGGGTAGTGTCGCGAATGTTGGTGTAGAGCTCGGTTCTCGAGGGTAGTCGCAGGCTGCCCAAGGAACCGAGAATCACCTAGAATGCCGTCATTCTAGCTCATGTCACGCCGCCTTCCTGCCGGGAACCGGGTTGTCGGCAACGACGAGCGCGATGATCCTGGCCGCGTGCTCGGCTGCGGTGCCCTCGTAGGCGTGCTCGGGCGCGTTGACCTTTGCGCCCTCCACGGCCCTGCCGATTGAGTCGTCGCTGAACCAGCGGCGGCCCGCCCAGTCCTCGTCCATCTCCGAGAACACGGCCCCCATCATCCTGATGAGGGACTTCCTGCTGGGGAAGACCTGCACCACGCGGCTGCGGCGCTTGAGCTCGCGGTTGGCGCGCTCCTGCACGTTGTTGGTGCGCAGCCTGACATGGTGCTCGTAGGGGAAGTCCAGGTAGGCCAGCGCGTCGGCCTCCGCCTCCTCGAGCACCTCGGCGGCCTTGGGGCAGAAGCCCTCTATCCGCTCGGTGGCCAGCTGGTACAGCTCCCGCACGAGCTCGGGGTCGCGCTCGGCGAACACGGCCTTCAGGATGCCCAGCACGGCGCCCCTCTTCTGCCTGGTCGGCGCGTTGCCGGCGGCGTTGCGCATCAGGTGCACGACGCATCGCTGCCACGCGGCGCCGGGGAAGACCTCCTGGATGGCGCGCTTGAGGCCCTCGTGGGCGTCGCTGGTGACGCAGATGACGCCGTCGACCCCGCGTGCGCGCAGCGACAGCAGGAACGACCTCCAGCCGTCGTAGGACTCGGTGTCGATGGCGTCGAGCCCCAGAAGGCGCCTGTAGCCTCCCGAGCCCGCGCCGATGGCGGTCACGAGCGCGGTGGACTGCACGCGGCCGGCGTCCCTGCACTTGATGTATGTGGCGTCGAGCCAGACGTAGGGGTAGCTGACGTCCGACAGGTCGCGTTCCCGCAGGTCGGCGACCGACTCGTCCAGCGACGAGCACATCCTCGACACCTGGCTGGCGCTCATGCGGTCTATGCCCATGGACTGGGCGACGCGCTTGACCTTCCTGGTGGACACGCCGTTGGTCACCATCTCGGAGACCGCGGCGACCACGGCGCGGTCCGCGCGCGAGTAGCGCTCGATCAGGTCCTCGGGGAAGTAGCTGCCGGCGCGTAGCTTCGGGATCCTGAGGTTGATGGTCCCCACGCTGGTGGCGAGCTTGCGCTCGCGGTAGCCATTTCTCTGATTGCCGGCCTCGCAGGCCTCGTCGGCCTGGGCGTCCATGATCTCGTTGACGAGCGACTCGGCCATGACCCTGATCAGCTCCGTCATGTTGACCATGCCGTCGTCGAATCGCGGCATCAGGGCCGCATCGGCCGTCATTTCGTGTATCGTGTCCATATGCGGTTATTGCCTTTCTTCGAATCCTAACTTCAGCAATTAAGATTCTAGGCGATAACCGCTTCCTGCTTTCTACGGCCAGGGAAGCGGCCCTTACACCAACATTCGGCACGCGATCCGACACCGCTCCGCAGGGTCACCCTCGGCAACCTACATGACGCAGATCATGCTGCCCGCCACCACGCCCAAATAAAAACCTCCCGGAAAGTATCAACCTTTCCGGGAGGTTTTCTAATTTGATTATCGATGTCCTAAGCCTGGGGCACCTCGCCAGTAGCCAGGATCTGCTCGAGTGCGTCCTCGTCCAGCACAGGCACACCCAGCTGCTCGGCTTTGGTGAGCTTGGAGCCCGCTTTGGGGCCGGCAACCAGGTAGCTCGTCTTCTTTGACACGCTGCCCGAGACCTTGGCACCAAGCACCTTGAGCGCCGCGCCTGCCTCGTCGCGCGTGCGGTTGACGAGCGTGCCGGTGAGCACGAAGGTCAGACCCGCGAGTGGCTGTGCGTCGGCGAGCTCGCCTGCCACGCCGGCATCGGCTGCGGCTTGCGCATGCGCGGCGCCCAGGTCGACCTCGAGCGAAAGGCCCGCTTGGCGCAGACGCTCCAGCACGGCAAGGTTCTCGGGCACGGCCAGGAACTGCTTGACGCTCGCCGCAATCTTGGGACCGATGCCCTCGCACTCGGCGATGTCCTCTTCGCTCGCCAAGATAAGCTTGTCGATCGACAGGAATCGCTCGGCGATGACCTCGCCCACGCTCTTGCCCACGTGGCGGATGCCCAGGGCAAACAGTACGCGACCGAGCGGCTGGCTCTTGGACTTGTTGAGCTCGACGATAATTTTCTCGGCCGTCTTGAGGCCTACCGGAATGGGGTCGCCCTTCTTGACGCCCTTTTTGCTGTTGGAGCTGGCATAGGTGCGCCCCGTGTCCAGGCCTGCGATGTCGTCGACCGTGAGCTGATAGAAGTCCGCGACGTCGTGAATCAGCCCGGCGGCGATCATCTTGTCGACGATCTCGTCGCCCAGGCCGTCGACGTCCATGCAGCCGCGGCTCACCCAGTGGAGCAGGCGCTCCTTGAGCTGCGCGGGGCAGTCGATGGAGACACAGCGGTAAGCGACCTCGCCATCCTCGTGAACCACGGGGCTGCCGCACACGGGGCAGACCTCGGGCATGTGCCAGTCGACCGAATCAGCCGGGCGCTTGTCGAGCACCGGACCCACGACCTCGGGGATTACGTCGCCCGCCTTGTGCACGATAATAGTGTCGCCCTCGCGCACGTTTTTGCGACGGATCTCGTCGATGTTGTGCAGCGTGGCGCGCGCGATGGTGGAGCCGGCAACCGTCACCGGATCGAACTCGGCGACCGGCGTGAGCACACCGGTGCGACCCACCTGGATGCGAATCTCGCGCAGGACGGTCTGCTTTTCCTCGGGCGGAAACTTAAAGGCAATGGCCCAGCGCGGTGCGCGGGCGGTAAAGCCCAGGTCGAGCTGCTGCTGAAAGCTGTCGACCTTTACGACCACGCCGTCGATGTCGTAGTCCAGGTCGCCGCGATGCTCGAGCGCCTGGGCGCAGAACTCGTGGACCTCGGCCGGCGTGGCACAGCGAGCCACGTTGGGGTTGACGCTAAAGCCGGCGCTACGCAGCCAATCGAGGAACTCGCGCTGGCTGTGGACGTGCAGTGGATCGGTATCGGCGATGGCATAGATAAAGGTGGCCAGGTCGCGCCGCGCCGTAACCTTGGGATCCTTCTGACGCAGGCTGCCAGCAGCGGCGTTGCGCGGGTTGGCGAAGGGGTCGCGGCCCTCGGCATCGGCCTCTTCATTCAGACGTACAAAGCTGCCTTTGGGCATATAGACCTCGCCGCGCACCTCGATGGTGCGCTCGCGGTCGGCACCCATGTGAGCGAGCGCCGGCTCGGACAGGTGCATAGGCACGTCCTTGATGGTACGGACGTTGAGCGACACGTCCTCGCCCGTGGTACCATCGCCGCGCGTGGCGGCGCGCACAAAGGTGCCGTTTTGGTAGGTAAGCGCCACACCCAGGCCGTCGATCTTAAGCTCGCAGGTATAGGTGACGCTGCCGGCACCGAGCGCATCCTCGGTGCGCTGGAGCCATGCGTCGAGCTCGTCCAGGTCCATGGCATCGTCCATGGAATACATGCGCGCCATGTGCGTGACTGGCGTAAACTGCTCGCTCACGTAGCCGCCAACGCGCTGGGTATAGCTGTCGGGCGTCACCAGGTCGGGGTAGGTCGCCTCGATTTCTTGCAGCTCAACGAGCATTTTGTCAAAGGCGGCGTCCGTGATCTCGGGCGCGTCGAGCATGTAGTAGCGATAGGCGTGGTAATCGAGCTCGTGGCGCAGCTCGGCCGCACGCGCTGCCGCCTGGGCACGGGCATCGGTCGGTGCGGTGGCATCCGTGCTCGTGGGCGTTTCGGTATCGATGTCCACGCCGTCACCAAACAGGCTCGATTGCTCCATAGCGGCACTCCTTCGCTCGATTTCAAACGGATACTAGAGTACCACCGGTCACCATGGCGCCGAATAACCCTTTCGAACCGCATCGAATCGGCAGTCGACGCACCGGGATGGATTGCGCGATTAAACCATGCTCTTATCAACTCTAAATGATCCATTTTCCTCCGTCCCCAACGGATCAATAAGAAAAGAGGGGACTGCCCCAGGGGGTGCGGACAAAAAGTTGGACCGAGTCCGGTCCAGATTGGAGTCCGCATGGGT
>URDZ01000057.1:0-13165 GCA_900546725.1 uncultured Collinsella sp.
AAAGCAGGGAATACCCGCCGCGCGCACGGCGTCGGCCACGCCCGCCACGAGCGGAGCCTCGGGGCCAATTACCACGAGTCCGCATCCGTGGCTCTGCGCAAACGCCGCCACGGCTGCAGGATCGCAGTCGTCGAGAACAACGTTCTCGCCGCAGCTCGCGGTGCCGCCGTTACCCGGCGCAATGTAGAGCTTGCCGGCGCGCGGTGATGCTGCGAGCTTAGCTGCCAAAGCATGCTCACGGCCGCCGCTGCCCAACAACAGGATGTCGATGGTTTGAGTGTCCGCCTTCAAGGGTGCCTCCTCTATGGATTAACGGCTCGCTCCGCGCGAGCCCTTTGCAAGCAAATATACCCCTCGGCCGCCCGCTTGGGCTGCAAAGGGGTATATCGCAATAACCAAATAGTCCCGATTACTTCCAGAATCGGTTGATGATCTGCTCGCGACCAGCGCCAACGCCAATGAACGTCACGCGGGTGTGTGCCAGATCCTCGATAAACGCCACGTAGTCCTGAGCCTCCTGCGGCAGCTCGTCAAAGCTGCGGCAACCGGTGATGTCGCACTTCCAGCCAGGGAGCTCCTCGTAGATGGGCTTGGCATGCTCAAAGCGCACCTGATGCTCGGGCACGCTCGTGTAGCGCTCGCCATCGACGTCGTAGGCCACGCACACCTTGATGGTGTCGAAGGCCGAAAGCACGTCGAGCTTGGTCACGGCGATGTCGGTGAGGCCGTTGACGCGCGAAGCATAGTTGGCGATAGGGCCGTCAAACCAGCCGCAACGACGACGACGACCGGTGGTCACGCCGTACTCATAGCCCTCCTCGGTCAGCGTGTGGCCGGCCTCGGACTCATAGGAAAGCTCGGTGGGCATGGGGCCCGAACCGACGCGGGTGATATAAGCCTTCATGACGCCCAGCACGCGATCGACGTTCTTCATGCCGACGCCGGAGCCGGTAATGGCGCCGCCGGCGGTGCAGTTGGAAGACGTCACGTACGGATAGGTGCCGTGGTCGATGTCGAGCAGCGTCGCCTGGGCACCCTCAAACAGCAGGTTCTTGCCCTCATCGATCATGTTGTTGAGCAGCAGGCTCGTCTCGGTGATGTAGGGACGCAGGCGCTCGGCCATCGGCAGGTACTCGTCGCAAATCTGGTCCACGGTGTAGGTGGGCAGGTTGTAGATGAGCTCGAGCTCGGGGTTCACGCGGGCGAGAGCGGTCTCCAACTTGTCGCGGAACAGCGTCTCGTCCAGCATGTCCTGCATGCGCAGGCCAATGCGGGCCATCTTGTCCTGATAGCACGGACCAATGCCGCGCTTGGTGGTACCGATGTTCTTCTTGCCGAGCTTCTGCTCAAAGGCGCCATCCAGATCGATGTGGTACGGCATGATGACATGCGCGTTGCCGCTAATCTTGAGGTTCTTGGTGGTGATGCCGTCGGCCTCGAACATGTCGATCTCCTCAAGGACAACCTTGGGGTTGACGACGCAGCCGTTACCGATCACCGACACGTGGTCGGAATACATGATGCCGGAAGGCACCTGGTGCAGGCCGTACTTCTTGCCGTTGACGACGATGGTGTGACCGGCGTTGTTGCCGCCCGAGTAGCGCACGACGGCATCGAAGTCGCCGGCGACCAGGTCGCAAATCTTACCCTTGCCCTCATCGCCCCACTGGGCACCGACCAAAACGGTTGACGGCATGTTTACTCCTTACATTCATGGCCTGTCTACGCGCCATGCCGGCACGCAGAAGCACAAAACATTCCCAGTATACCCGTGCAACGGGCGCCTGTCCTACTCCTCGGCATGTGCCCCATCAAGCTCATAGAACTTGGTGGATGCCGGCAGGAACATCAGGTCGACGTCGCCGATCGGGCCCGAACGGTTCTTGGCCACGACGATACGTGTAACGCCCTCGTCGGGTCGATCGTCGCGCGAGGCTTCGGCCTCGTCGGCGGAGCGGTCCAAGAACATAACGATATCGGCGTCCTGCTCGATGGAGCCCGATTCACGAAGGTCGGAAAGCTGCGGGCGCTTGCCGGTACGGGATTCGACCTGACGCGAGAGCTGTGACAGCGCGATGAGCGGGATCTTGAGCTCCTTGGCCATGATCTTCAAACCACGCGACATCTCCGAGACCTCGACGGTACGGCTCTCGGAGCGGCGTCCCGGCGGAGGACTCACCAGCTGCAGGTAGTCCAGGATGATGATTGCCTTCTCCTTGTTATGGAGCATACGGCGGCTCTTGGCGCGAATCTCGGTCACTGTGGTGCCGGGCGTATCGTCAATCAGAATATCGAGCTTGGACAAGGTCTGCGTAGCCTCGTTGATATTGGCCCACTGCTCGGGGCTAATGCGGCCCATGCGGAAGTCGCTGATCGAAATCATGGCGTAGGCGCAAATCAGACGCTGGGCAATTTCCTTGCCCGACATCTCCAGCGAGAAAAAGCCGACGGTATAACCGGCAGCGGCAGCGTTAAGTGCCAGGTTCAGAGCGAACGACGTCTTACCTACAGCAGGACGGGCGCCGATGATGATGAGCTGGCCCTCGCGAAAACCCATGAGCATGCGGTCGAGCGACGGGAAGCCCGTGGGCACGCCCGCAGCCTGGCCACCGGCCTGGCACACTTCCTCGGCCTCGTTATAGGCCTCGACCATAAACTCGGTCAGCGTCTTGTAGCTCGACTTGACCTCGCGCGCTGTAACCTTGAGCAGCTTGCTCTCGGCCAGCTCGACAACCTCTTTGGTGTCGGTGGGGGCGTTATATGCCAGCGCGTTGATCTCGTTGGTGGCGCCGATCAGCTCACGCAGCATCGAATCACGGCGAACGATGGCGGCATGGTGCTGCCAGTTGACGAGCGACAGGGTCTGACCCATCAACTCCAAAATGTACGCTTCGCCGCCCACGGCATCGAGTTTGTTGATGCTTCGCAGGTAATCGATCAGCGAAATGGAGTCGATGGGAATGCGACTGTTGTACATATCGACCATCGCGGTATAGATGGTCTTATGAATGGGCCGGTAGAAGTCATCGGGCTGCAGCTCGACCTGGGCCTCTTCGACCACCTCGGGCGATAGCAGCATAGCGGCCAGTACATTGGCCTCTGCATCTTGGTTTTGGGGAAGACCCAACTTTGAGCCGCGGTCCTCAACCGTCAGCCCGGTCTCCCTATCGTCATATGCCATGAGCATCCTCATTCATATCGCTTGCGAGCATCCATAGTATCAGCCACGGTCCCAAAACGCGCCGCGCGCCGCCAATCATCACCGAACCAAACGGATGAACGGTCCTGTATATAGGACTTCGACGCAACGTTCACCATGACGCTCGCTCAGCGCAAAAAACAAAAGGGCGCCCTGGTTTCCCAGAGCGCCCTTCTTAGAACAAGATTGTTGCGTTGCAGCAAATGCTACTCGGCAGCAGCCTCAGTCTCGACCTCGGCGGTCTCGGCCTCGGCGACCTCAGCGGCCTCCTCGACCTCAGCCTCGGCAGCGAGCTCCTCGGCGGTAACGCCGACGAGAACGACAACCTCGGCCTTGATCTCGCGGTACAGCGAGATGGCAACGGTGTGGGCACCGGCAACCTTGATGGGCTTACCGAGCTCGACGCGCTTGCGGTCGATGTCCATACCGAGCTGAGCCTTGATGGCGTCAGCGATCATAGCGGCGGTAACGGAGCCAAAGAGGATGCCCTCGTCGCCGACCTTGACGTCAACGGTAACCGTCTTGCCCTCGAAGGCAGCCTTGGTCTCGTTGGCGGTAGCCAGACGGACGGCCTCGCGCTTGGCGATGTTGTTGCGACGCTCGTCAAGCTGCTTGAGGTTGCCCTTGGTGGCGGCAACAGCGAGCTTCTTGGGGAACAGGAAGTTCTCAGCGTAACCCTGAGCGACCTCTACGACGTCACCCTCGCCGCCCTTGCCCTTGATCTCATCGAGAAGAATAACCTTCATGATGCGTCTCCCTTCTTAGCCGCGGTCGCGGTTGCCACGAGAGGAAACCACGGGGACGGTGTACGGCAGGAGAGCCATCTCGCGGGCGCGCTTGATGGCGTTGGCGATGTCATGCTGATGCTGCGTGCAAGCGCCAGTGACGCGACGGGGCTTGATCTTGCCACGATCGGTCATGTACTTACGGAGAAGCTGAGTGTCCTTATAGTCGATGAACTCAGTGTTCTCCTTGCAGAACTGGCAGTACTTACGACGCGGCTGACGTGCAGAAAAATCATTAGCCATGTCAAAATACCTTTCATTTGGCACCTTCGGCGAACCGAAGCCGCCTCTCACTCAAAAATAGGTGAACAACCCTTAGAACGGGATGTCCTCATCGTAGACGTCGACCGCGGGCGGCGTGGCCACCGGTGCGGCAGGACGTGCTGCGGGCGCGGGAGCTGCGGGGGCGTAACCGCCCTGATCGTAGCCACCCTGGCCACCACGGGAGCTCATAAACTCGATCTCATCGACGATGACCTCAAGCTTGCTCCTGCGCTGACCGTCGCGCTCCCAAGAGCTGTAGCGCAGCTTGCCCTCGATCGCGACCTTGTTTCCCTTTGCCAGGAAACGGCTCACGGCCTCGGCGCGGGTGCCGAACATGGTGCAGTCGACAAAGTTGGGATAGTCCTCCCACTCGCCAGTCTGCGCGTTGCGGCGACGATCGTTCACGGCGACGCCAAAGGACAGAACCTGGGTTCCGCCGGCGGTGGCGCGCAGCTCGGGATCGCGGGTGAGGTTACCGGTGATGTTCACTCGATTGATGCTCATAACTCACTACTTCCTCTTGGGGCACAAGCCCAGTCCAAAACGACAGTCTTACTCCTGGTCGTCGCGACGGACGATCATGTGGCGGACCACAGCGTCGGTGATGCGCAGGACGCGATCAAGCTCGGCGATCTGGGTAGGATCTGCGTGGAAGTTGATGAGGGTGTAGTCACCATCGGTGAGGTCGTTGATCTCGTAGGCGAGCTTGCGCTTGCCCCACTCGTCAACGGAGTCGACCTTGCCAGCGCCCTCAGCGATCGTGGTATCGATACGCTTCATAACAGCGAGACGAGTCTCGGGGTCGAGCGACGGGTCAACAAAGAACAGCAGTTCATAAGCCTTCATATTGTCACCTCCTCTGGGCAAATGTGGCTTCAGGTCGTGAAGGTGCGCCTGAAGCAGGAAAAGACTTGGTAATAATATCTTTCAACCTCCTAGGCTGCAAGAATATGCAGCTACAACCTCATGACCTCCACATATGCCCATACTCGCACGCTGTTTCATGCGCATTCCAACCAAATGCCGACCAAATGCTTGACGGATTTGTGGACAAGATACGGTGCCGCGGGGACAAGCTGAGCCAAGCCGCAGGTCAACGGGCACAAGGCTGTGGTCGCAAAATGCATACCAGTGGCCCACAGCACCAACCAAAGATTTTTAAATTCATTGCCAAGTCGCTTATGAATACCCTTTTTGAACAATTGAGTTGATCAACCACGCTGGTCGGAAGCCGTTTTTTGGCACCTCAAACCCCACTGCAACGCCAAGTGCGGCCAAGCGTTTTAAAAAATGCTAAGTTTTCGGCTTGCACCTTGCGATTCCTCGTGTATACTAACTTTCGCATTTAACGGAGAGTTGTCCGAGTGGCCGAAGGAGCACGATTGGAAATCGTGTAGGCGTCAAAAGCGTCTCCAGGGTTCAAATCCCTGACTCTCCGCCAGTTAATTCCAAAGCAGGCCTTCGAGCCTGCTTTGTTTTTACCCCACGCGGAGGGGTGGCAGAGTGGTTGAATGCGGCGGTCTCGAAAACCGTTTGGCCTGTATAAGGTCACGAGGGTTCGAATCCCTCCTCCTCCGCCATTTAGATTGAGAAAGCTCCCAGATTGGGGGCTTTTTTTCTTTTAAGTCCCTTACAAGCAAATACGGCGGAGGAGGAGGGATTCGAACCCGTCCCTCCCTCAAAAACATGTACGTCAGCCTCCAAAACCGACATTTTTCGACATCTTTGGAGGCTGACGTACACGTTTGGATTGACTCACGGGAGTGGCACTATTCGGAAGGTGCCTCCTCGTCTCGCATGCCTTTCCAGTTACGGATAAGCGCCTTGCGCAGTTCATTTTGCTTTCGTTGGTACTCGGTATCGGTGCGTCGAGGCATGCCGAGTGCTTCGCGAATGTTGTTCATGGCGCGGTGAAAGGCAAGCTGGCTGCCGAACTGAGCCGAAGTGAGCGTAACGATTCGATATCCCATTTGGGCGAGAACGGCCTCTCGTTCCGCATCTGCTCCCTTGCGCTCGAACTCATCGTGAAAGCCGCCCTTATATTCAATACCGAGCTCCCTGCGCTTATAGGTAACGAGCGTGTCGATTTTGAGCGTTCGAGCTTTGGCGCAGTGCCAAAGACGTTGAGGGATTTCAAGCGGTTTGTTGAGCTCGATGCCTCGAATGCCAACGCCGCCTTCGCTTGTTGGGAGCGAGAGGGCGATTGCCGAAGCGGTCTCCATAGGCGAGGCCGAGTGATCGTAGATGTGCCTGAGCGCAAGCCGTGCACGTGTGGCACCGGGTTTGCCGGGGTGCCGATCGAGCAGTTCGGTTATTTCATCCTTGGAGGTGGTGGCTGGTTGCTCGGTATAAGGGTCGGCGGGATTGAGCCTCATGCGATAATCGCCGCAAACTTCATAGCCATATTCGAGATATTCGATCCTATCCATCCACTCGGCAGCGAGCACGAAGGCGAAGGCTTCGTCGGTGATGAAGATTCCGGGCGTCAACTCGTTAATATGCTCGTAGGGAAGATTTTGTCCAAGAATGCGGCAAACGACGCCTTTGGTACGAATTCGCTCAAATTCGAATACAACCGCGATATCGATAGTCTTAAGCATATCGGACGGAATGCCGCAGTCGGTAAGGGCCTGTCGTATGCGCGCAACACGTTGCTGGGTGGAGATGCCTTGTGCGCCTATCTGGTAGTCGTGCCGCGCAAGAGACTGAACCAAATTCTGGGGTGCATGATGGACAAGCCATGCGGTTTTATGCGAAATGAGAACAGGGGTATCCATTGAGGGCCTCTCGCTCTGAGCCGGTATCCAACTCTTATGTCCGTTGAAGTGGGGAAATATACCGGATGTGAGTAAATCAACTCACTCATGCTGTGAGCTCAATCCAAACATGTACGTCAGCCTCCAAAGATGTCGGAAAATGTCGTTTTTGGAGGCTGACGTACACGTTTTGGACCCTTGGCATTCCAGTAACGCCACGCCCCCACCCAGTCCCGACCGTTTGCCGAGCAATAGGGTCGCAATCGGCGCTGAACATGTACTATGTACGGGCATTGTCCAAATCCGTAATCCAAAGGACCCCATCTTGCCCGTCGTCGCCGCTATGACCATTACCTCACATGCCTCGGATGCCATGGTCGCTATTCCGTTTTGGCTCGAGATGTTCGCCGTTGTCGCTGCATCGATCTCGGGTGTACTGGTTGCGCGCGAGCACAAACTCGACCTGGTGGGTGCAGTTGCGCTCGCGGTGGTTTGCGGCCTGGGCGGCGGTCTTTTGCGCGATATGACGCTGCAGGTGGGCAACGTCTACATCCTCAACCAGCCGATGGCGCTCCCGCTTTCCATTGCCACGGCAGCCATCATCTACATTTTCCCGGCAATCGTCGACAAACCCGAAAAACTCATTCCCCTGCTCGACATCATCTCGGTCGGCATCTATGCCGCCACCGGAGCGGACAAGGCGCTTGTCTACGGCTTTGCACCGGCGGTGTGCATCATGATGGGCTTTTTTACCGCGGTGGGCGGCGGCATGTTGCGCGACGGCTTTATGGGCGTGGTTCCGGGCATTTTCCAACGTACTAACTTTTATGCCATCGCCGCCATCGCCGGATCGACAAGCTATGTGTGTCTCGTTATGAGCGGCATCATGAGCAATGTCGCCGCGCTGGTCGTATGCGTTGTCGTGACCATGGGTCTGCGCTGGCTCTCGCTGCGCTTTGACATCAAAAGCCCCACCGAAGAAGATATCGCGCGCTTCTTGCACCGTAAAAAGTAGACAGCACGGCACGACCCTTCGAAATGCAACCGAGAGGTTCTTTTAGAGCGCCCGCACGTTGGGTACCCTGTTAGTTATATGCCGAACACCTAACAAAAGGATCAACCATGGCTTTCAATCAAACCGCGGCGACGCCGTCACACAAGATGCGTCGCTGCCTGCTTATGGCATTCGCGCTCATCGCGCTGGCGATCACCGCGCTTCCCACGGCGTCGTTCGCCGGCACGGACACCGCAGGCAATGTCCTTGCGACCGACAATGACGCCAATCCGTCCGGCGTCGAGGGTGACCTGTACTGGGCCGGTCAGGCCCTCAACTTGGATGATGCGTCCATCAACCACGATATCATCGCTGCGGGCGATACCCTCTCAATTCGCGACTGCACGGTAGGCGGCGCCGTTCGTCTTGCGGCGCGCACGATTGATATCGCCCAGACCACGGTTGATGGCAGCGTGACCGTCGCTGGCCAGCACGTTGTTCTCAACGCCGGCAGCACCGCCAACTGTTTCTACGCGACAGGCGAGACGGTTGCCCTGCGAGGCTCCACCAAGTCGGCAGCGCTGGCAGGCGATACGGTGACCATCGATGGCACCGTCGAGGGCGATGTCGAGGTTTGGGCCGACAAGCTCATCCTGGGCAAGAACGCCCATATCACCGGCACCGTGAACGCGCACGTCTCCGAGGACCCCGAGCGTGCCGCAGGGGCCGAGGTAGGCGCGCTCAAGATCGACCGCACCGAGAACGAGGATACTTCCACCGTTAACGATGTCATCGGCGGTATCGTCGCCGCGGCACTCTCGACCTGCTTTGTCGCTCTGCTGCTCGAGCTCGTCTTTCCGCGCGCGACCGCCAGCGCCGCCGGCATGCTCCACCAGCGCCCCATGCCCCTGTGGGTGAGCGGTCTTCTGGGCACGATTGCTATCATCCCCGCCGTCCTACTGCTGATTATCTCTATCGCCGGTCTGTCGCTTGCCGGAGCCCTCATGTGCGGTGTCATTGGCATCGCGCTGGTGTCGAGTGCCTTTGCAGGGTGCGCGATTGCACGCATGGTCGGACACAGCCAGAACCGCTACGCCATGGCAGCCGTTGGTGGCGTAATCGCAGGCGCCCTCACGGGGCTTCCCCTCGTAGGCGGCTTCATCAGCGGCGTGGCCTTTGTCTTTATGCTCGGCTACATCATCCAAATCATCTGGCGCAACGCCCGCGTCAAGCCGCAGCAGCCGGCTAACACGCCAGGACTCCCCACCGCTTAGCCGCCAACCACCACAAAGGGACCAGGCAACTTTGTGGTGGTGCAGACCAGCTCAGTCCCTGTGCACAAAAAGGGCGCCGACCATTGCGGTCGACGCCCTTTCTTGTTAGACGCTATAAAGCCCAGCGCTTATTTGTTGACCTGGCCGGCGCGGACGGCAGCCTTCTTGCGGTCGGTGGCATTGAGCAGACGCTTGCGCAGGCGGATGTTCTTGGGAGTAATCTCGACCAGTTCGTCATCGGCGATGTACTCCAGCGCCTCCTCCAGCGAGAAGGTGCGGGGCGGCACCAGCTGGACGGAGATATCGGAGGTCGAGGAACGCTGGTTGCCCAGGTTCTTGGTACGGGCGATGTTGACGACCATGTCGCCGGCCTTGCTGCGCTCGCCCACGATCATGCCCTCGTAGCACTCGGTGCCCGGCTCAACAAACAGCTGGCCGCGCTCCTGCAGCGTACCCAGAGCGTAGGCAACGGCCTTCTCGGTGGTCATGGAGATCATGGCGCCGTTCTGACGGTTGCCAATCTCGCCAGCATAAGGACCATACTCCAGGAAGGTGTGGTAGAACACGCCCTCGCCGTGGGTGACGTTCATGATGCGGTTCTTAAGACCCATGATGCCGCGGGTCGGGATCTTGAACTCGAGGTGCGTCACGATGCCCGAGGTGTCCATGCTCGTCATGATGCCGCCGGAGGTACCGAAGACCTCAACGACCTTGCCCGAGTACTCGTCCGGGCACTCGACGACGGCCTGCTCGACAGGCTCCATCTTGTTGCCGTTCTCGTCCTTCTTAAACAGAACGCGGGGACGGCCGACCTGGAACTCAAAGCCCTCGCGGCGCATGGACTCCATCAGGACGGACAGGTGCAGGATGCCGCGGCCCGAGACCTCGACGCCGCTCTTGTCCTCGAGCTCCTCGATCTTCATGGTCACGTTGTTCTCGGCCTCGTTGAACAGGCGCTCCTTGAGCTGACGGGCGCCCACGATGTCTCCGTCGCGACCGACGAGCGGGGAGGTCGAAGCCTCGAAGACGATGGACAGGGTCGGCGGGTCGATCTCGATGGGCTCGAGCTCGACGGGGTTCTCGGGATCGGTGTAGACATCGCCGATATCGGTGCGGTCGATGCCCACGACGGCGGCGATGTCGCCGGCGCCGACTTCCTGGCACTCGGTGCGGCCCAGGTAGTCGAAGGTAAAGAGCTGCTTGACGGTAGCGGTGGCGCTGGAGCCGTCGTTCTTCACAACCAGAATCTGGTCGCCCTGATGGATGGCGCCGGAATACACGCGACCGATGCCGATACGGCCAACGAAGTTGGAGTGGTCGATGGTCACGCACTGCATGGCCAGCGGAGCGTTCTCGTCAACCTCGGGCGCGGGCATGTCGTCGATGATCATATCGAGCAGCGGATACATGTCCATGTTGCCGTCGTTGGGATCAAGGCGGGCAAAGCCATTCATGGCGCTGGCGTAGACCACGTGCTCCATGGCGAACTCAAGCTGGTCGTCGGTGGCGCCCAGGTCGGCCATGAGGTCCAGGCAGTCGTTGTAGGCCTTCTCGGGGTTGGCGCCCGGACGGTCGATCTTGTTGATGACGATCATGATCTTAAGGCCGGTGTCGATAGCGTGACGCAGCACGAAGCGGGTCTGGGGCATGGGGCCCTCAAAAGCATCGACCAGCAGCAGGGCGCCGTCGGCCATACGCAGCACGCGCTCGACCTCGCCGCCGAAGTCGGCGTGGCCCGGGGTGTCGATGACGTTGATCTTGACGTCCTTATACTCGATAGAGATGTTCTTGGCGAGAATCGTAATGCCGCGCTCGCGCTCCTGGTCGTTGGAATCCAGGACGCGGTCCTCGACCTGCTGGTTGGCACGGAAGGCGTCCGTGGCACGCAGGAGCTTGTCGACCATCGTCGTCTTGCCGTGGTCGACGTGGGCGATGATGGCGATGTTCCTCAGATTGTCTACGCGCATGTAGTTCCCCTATCTTCTATCCATATACAAACGGCACGCGTATGCGGCCCGCCCAGCGATACAACGCTCAGCGGGAATATTGAGCCTTTTACCGAAAACTCGTTTATTTTAGCGATTTTAGATGAGAGGGGTTTCCTCACCTGCAGGTTCAGGGTCGCTCCACATAAAACCATCGCCGGCGCCCATGCCCTCATACAGCACATATGCCGAAAAACCGCTCTCGAGCGTGGTTTCGAAGAAACTCACGAGCAGAGCATCGTGATAGCCGCCGTCAATCTCGACGCAGCCGGTGTAGCCGATGGCATAGCGGGCGATACGGCCCAGGCCCTCGTCCTTAAGACCCATCTTGTGCTCGGAAATAAAGTTGGTGGCCGCCTCCAGGCACGCCTCTTCGCCGTCCTCGTCGAGCGCCGCCAGATATCGGTTGGAAGCAGCGTCCTCAATCGCCACAACTACGCCCGGATTCTCGCCGGCGGCAAGGTCGTCCAAGAACGCACCAATCAGGTCACACACCATGGCGTCGAGCTCGGCGGAGACGTTACCGGCGTCCTGCATATCCTGTGCCATCTTTAGACCTTCCCATCGAGTCCGGCGTCGTTACAGTTCCTGTGCCTCGGCGGCGATCCTGGCGGCAGCGTCGCGGGCGCGCATCATATCCATCGCGCGCTTGTCGAGCACCTTGATCTGACTGGTCAGCATTACCGCGTCGACCACACCCCAGATCACCAGGCCCGTAGAGATCGAAAACCCAAGCGCACCAACTGTACCACGAAGGCGCGAGCAGATTGCCGCGACAAGGACGGAGATGACAACCATCTTGATAAACGAACCACGGCGCTCGCGAAGCGTGCGGGCCTGCGTCACATAGGCAATGCGAGCCGCCTCAGAAGCCTCTGAGCGCATCTGGGCCTCGCGTGCAATGGCCGCCGCCTCAGCCGACATGCCGCCGGCCATCAGCGAACGCTCCGCAACCCTGCCGCCCCGCATTTAGAAGTCATCGGGGGAGAGCGTATGGACGAACTCGTCGAACTTCTCGAACTCCTGCTCGTCGTCAACTTCCTCGGCATGGGCAGAAACGGTGCCCAGGCGATTCATGATGTCGTCCTCCGCAAACATGGGGGCATTGCTGCGCACGGCGAGGGCAATGGCATCACTGGGACGGGCATCGATCTTGCGCTCGTCACCATCGGCCAGTACGACGATCGTCGCGTAGAACACCGGCGGCTCGGCGCGAACGATCTCGATGCGCTCGAGCTTGGCGCCCAGGGCGCTAACAGTATCGAGCAGCAGGTCATGGGTGATCGGGCGCTCGGCGCGGCCGCTATCGATGCCGCGGCTAATGGCAGCAGCTTCAAACGAACCAGTCTGAATGGAAAGGGAACGCAACGGCGCGGGCGAGTCCGATTTGCTGCAGCGCTCGCGAAGCACGATAAGCGATGGCACGGGACCGGCGGCCATGACGATGGTCTCTATGTCGACACGAACCATGGAACACCTCCGGTACGTAGCGGTTAACACACGGCAGGGTCGCCGCATTGAATAGCTATACTACCCAATCTTTCGCACAGCACACAAAACCAAAATGAGATTTATCGCAGACAAGAAAAAAGCCTTGAGGCAACGCCCCAGGGCTCTTCACAGTTTTGATGGTGGACCTGACAAGATTCGAACTTGTGACCTCCCGGTTATCAGCCGGACGCTCTAACCAACTGAGCTACAGGTCCATCATGGTGGAGGTTAGGGGGATCGAACCCCTGACCTCAGGCTTGCAAAGCCCGCGCTCTCCCAGCTGAGCTAAACCCCCACGGAGACAGTAATAAACACCCCAGCGGCGACTCGGCTCTCGCTGGGGTGTTTATTGCGAAAGAAAGTGGTGGACCTGACAAGATTCGAACTTGTGACCTCCCGGTTATCAGCCGGACGCTC
>URDZ01000058.1:0-13007 GCA_900546725.1 uncultured Collinsella sp.
ACGTCCAGGCCTACTTCCAGTACGACTCCAAGAAGACCGGCGGCGTCACCGTCTCGCACCTGCGCTTTGGTGATTCCCCGATCCGTTCGCCGTACTACGTGACCAAGGCCGACTTTGTCGCCTGCCATAACCCCAGCTACATCGTTAAGGGCTTCAAGATGGTCCGCGACGTCAAGCCGGGCGGCACCTTCCTGGTCAACTGCCAGTGGAGCGACGAGGAGTTCGCCGAGCACATGCCCGCCGTGGCCAAGCGCTACATCGCGAACAACAACGTCAACGTCTACCTGATCGACGCTATCGACCTGGCGGCCAAGGTCGGCATGGGCAAGCGCACCAACACGGTGCTCCAGTCCGCCTTCTTCGCGCTGGCCAAGGTCCTGCCCGCCGAGGACGCCCTGCAGTACATGAAGGATGCGGCTACCAAGTCCTACATGAAGAAGGGTCAGGCTATCGTCGACGCCAACCACAAGGCCATCGATGCTGGCGCTACCGCCTTCCGTAAGTTCGAGGTTCCGGCCGACTGGGCAACTGCCGAGGATGCCGCTCCCGTCGAGCTCTCCGAGGAGACCAAGTCCGCTATCGCCCAGCAGGTCAAGAACCTGCTCGAGCCCATCGATCGCATGGATGGCGACAGCCTGCCCGTTTCCGCCTTTGTCGATTGCGCCGACGGCCAGTTTGAGCTGGGCGCCTCTGCATACGAGAAGCGCGGCGTCGCCGTGGTCGTTCCTCACTGGGACGAGACCAAGTGCATCCAGTGCAACCAGTGCGCCTATGTGTGCCCGCATGCCACCATCCGTCCGTTCGCGATGACCGAGGACGAGGCTGCCGCCGCACCCGAGGCTACCCGCACGCTCGACGCCATGGGCCCCAAGGCCAAGGGTATGAAGTTCACCATGGCCGTGTCCCCGCTCGACTGCATGGGTTGCACCAACTGCGTCAAGGTTTGCCCCAAGGGCGCCCTCGAGATGGTTCCCACCGAGCAGGAGATGGACCAGCAGCCCGTTTGGGACTACATGGTCGAGAACGTCTCCGAGAAGAAGGAGCTCATCGCGGCCAACGTCAAGGGCAGCCAGTTTAAGCAGCCCTACCTGGAGTTCTCCGGCTCCTGCGCCGGCTGCGCCGAGACCGCCTATGCACGTCTGGTGACCCAGGTCGCCGGCGACCGCATGTTCATTTCCAACGCCACCGGCTGCTCCTCCATTTGGGGCAACCCCGCTGCCACCGCTCCTTACTGCAAGGACAAGGACGGTCACGGCCCGGCGTGGAACAACTCCCTGTTCGAGGACAATGCCGAGCACGGTCTGGGCATGGCCGTTGGCTACGAGGCCGTTCAGAAGAAGCTGATCGCTGCTACGCAGGAGATCATCGCCGCTGACGGTCCGTCCGACGAGCTCAAGGCCGCCGGTCAGGCTTGGATCGACTCCGTCAACGACGCCGAGGCCTCTAAGATCGCTGCCGCCGCCTACGTTGCCGAGCTCGAGAAGTGCGGCTGCGACGCCTCCAAGGCGATCCTCGCCGACAAAGCTTACCTCACCAAGAAGTCCTTCTGGATCTTCGGCGGCGACGGTTGGGCCTACGACATCGGCTTCGGTGGCCTGGACCACGTCCTGGCTTCCGGCCACAACGTCAACGTCTTCGTCTTCGACACCGAGGTTTACTCCAACACCGGCGGTCAGGCCTCCAAGGCCTCGAACCTGGGCCAGGTCGCTCAGTTCGCCGCTGCCGGTAAGGTGACCAAGAAGAAGTCCCTGGCCGAGATCGCTATGAGCTATGGCTACGTCTACGTGGCGCAGGTCGCCATGGGCGCCAACCCGGCTCAGACCCTCAAGGCCATCCATGAGGCCGAGGCCTACGACGGCCCGTCCCTCATCATCGGCTACAGCCCCTGCGAGATGCACTCCATCAAGAAGGGCGGCATGCAGAACTGCCAGGCCGAGATGAAGAAGGCTGTCGAGTGCGGTTACTGGAACCTCTTCCGCTTCAACCCCGAGGCTGCTGCCGGTAAGAAGTTCTCGCTCGATTCCAAGGAGCCCGCGGGCGGCTATCAGGAGTTCCTGATGAACGAGGCCCGTTACGCTTCGCTGACGCGTTCCTTCCCCGAGCGCGCCGAGGAGCTCTTCAAGGAGAACGAGCAGGCCGCTATGGACCGCTACGCTCACCTGCTGAAGCTCAAGACGGTGTACAACGAGGCCTAGGTCTCCCACCGCAGGATCTGAGGGCTGACCTTCGCGGACGCCCTCGGACATGAAAGAACCCCCGCTGCGCACTACGTGCGGCGGGGGTTCTTTCGTCCTGCGGAGTGTCCGCGAAGGTCAGCCCTCAGATCCTGCTACGACTACGTCCTCGGATTGTGTGGGCGGATGAAGGACGTAGTTGGCGGGTATTCCGTCCCTTTCGCTGTTTCGCGGCTTTGCCGCGAAACCTCGCGCCACTTTGGGGATGGATGGGGGACTTGGCTGTTGCCGCCTTTTCGGAGCTCTTCTTTATTCCTTATGCTGGATGAAAAGCCCCTTGTTTTTGCAGGGGTGCATACTCGACTTATATGTGCATAGAATCTCGTATAGTGCGAGTAAGATATTGCGCTGTCTGTTTTGTGTTTAGCAGAGATGTAGTTTGCATAATCCGACATAATCCTCGCTTCATTTAAATAAAGTCGCACGTAAATTACGTAGATATGTCTGAGCTGGAGTTCTGTACGCTGAGCGGATAAAAACGACCGTTCACCGTTCCGCTATTTTCAAAATGAATAAAATGAGCGATAAAGAGAATATAAACCTTAATAAACTCGCGTATCGCACGGACGCGGGTTATTAATGGGTTGTAGGCCTTTTACAGAAAGGATTCCAGCAATGTCTAAGCCTCTTGGCAAGCCCGATCGTATTGTCGTCGCCCTTGGCGGCAACGCCCTCGGCAACAACCCCGTCGAGCAGATCGAGGCCGTGAGCAACACCGCCCACGCTCTCCTCGGTCTCATCGAGCAGGGCAATGAGATCATCATCACCCACGGCAACGGCCCGCAGGTCGGCATGATCCAGAACGCCTTCGCCGCTGCCCACGATGCCATCGGTACCCCCGAGATGCCGCTGCCCGAGTGCGGCGCCATGTCCCAGGGCTACATTGGTTATCACCTGCAGCAGGGCATCGGCCGCGAGATGCACAAGCGCTATAAGCGTTGGCACGCCGCCACCGTCGTCACCCAGATCGAGTGCGATCCGGATGATCCCGCGTTCAAGAACCCGACCAAGCCGATCGGACCCTTCTACACCGAGGAGCAGGCCAAGGAGTTCATGGCCGAGGATCCCTCCAAGGTCTTCGTCGAGGATTCCGGCCGCGGCTGGCGTCGCGTCGTCGCTTCCCCCGATCCCAAGAAGATCGTCGAGGCTGACTCCATCCTCAACCTGCTCGACAACGAGTTCATCGTCATCGCCTGCGGTGGCGGCGGCATCCCCGTCGTCCGCGACTACGAGAACAAGGGCTGCTACAAGGGCGTTCCCGCCGTCATCGACAAGGACCTGGGCGGCGAGCTGCTGGCCGAGGACTGCGACGCCGACGTTCTGTTCCTGCTGACCGCCGTTGAGCATGTCGCCATCAACTTTGGCAAGCCCAACCAGGAGGAGCTCGAGGACATCACCGCCGACGAGGCCGAGCGCCTGGCCGACGAGGGCCAGTTCGGCAAGGGTTCCATGGAGCCCAAGGTCCGCGCTGCCATCAAGTTCGCTCGTTCCCGCAAGGGCCGCACCTGCATCATCGGCGCCCTGGACAAGGCTGCCGAGACCATGGCCGGCCTCTCCGGTACTCGCATCCACGAGTAGTCTCTACTCTGTTGCCTCTCTCGTGGGCGCCAGGCAAAGCGCCCACAAACTAGCCTCTCTTCATGAGCCCCGCAGTCCGCTCCGACTGCGGGGCTTTTGCTATTCACCTAGTCATTGGGGACGTTCTTAAATGACTAGTCAAACAAGAGCGTCCCCAATGACCACTCATTTAAGTCTGTCCCCAATGACTAGTAGTAGGCCCACATGGCTTCGACTTCGTTGAGGACCTCTACGACGCCCCAGCGGCGGGCGCTGCGGCTGGCCGAGTTGGGGTCGTAGACGCCAATCTGGTTGGCGTCGTCGATGCCGTAGAGCACGATGTAGTGGCCTACGTTGGTAAACGTACCGGGGCGCACTGCGGCGATGACGGGCGCACCCGAGCGAAGTGCTTGGGTAATCGATTCGCGATCGTTATAGAGCTGTGTTCCGTTGAGCCCCAGCTGCCACGCACCGCCTGTCATAAACGACCACTCGGTGGCACCGGTGGGGGCGTAGTTGCCGGCTTCGGCCAGTGCGCATATATCGACCGGCGTCTTATCGGTGTGGCCGGTCTTAAAGATATAGACCATGGTGAGGCAAGTGGGACCGCAAGCGTTTTCGCGAATAGTGCCGCCGGCATAGGGCAGCTCCGACCATGCGGGGTCAATTTGGTAGATGTGGGGCATGGCGCCGGCCTGCCATTGCGAGCGTGGGGTCGAGAACGCAAAGGAGTAACCGGGCGCGACGGGAGCTTTAAGCAGCTTGTCCTCGGCAGTGGGCTCAAGACCGGCTGATCCGTGGGAGATACAGGATCCCAAAAACACAAAGACGAGGCAGGCGGCGATGGAGCAAAGCGCAAGACGTAGGCGGCGGGCCGGAAGCGTGTGGCTTGTGGCGTGCGACGCGGGGTGAGGGGCGGAATTGCCGCGATCGCGTTGAGGTCGCGAAAAGGAGCGCTTGACGTAGTAGTCGGTCTTACGGCGATCGTAGCGGCGTGGCTGCAATGTGTCGGTCTGACGTTGGCGTGTGCTCGTACTCACGCGGTCTGACTGCTGCACGGTACGGCTTTGTTGCCGCGAAGAAGCCCCGGGCTGCTCTTGGGGGCGCTGCGGGTTGTCGTTGTCGGAGGTGCTTCTGGGCGTTGGTGTGGTGCGGCCGGCAAGGCGCACGCTTTGTGGCCGTTGGTCGCCGTCATTGTATCCGTATGCCATTCGAATCACCTTGCCTCATGTGTAACTTGTCTATCCTACATAAAAAGATGCACGGCACATGGGTATGTGCGCCAAAAGCCTGACAAATGGTATGAACGTTGCCGCGCCGCGCGCCAAGCGTCATGGCAACAGGTATTCAAAAGCAGACAAGATGAAAGCGTCCAAGACGAATGACGTCTCCCGCCGTTCGTCCCAAAAACGGTGCCGCTCGTTTTGCAGTTCTGCCTTCGGTCGAGCTGCGAGCGGCGCTGCTGCGCCAAGGCCGTATCTTAAAGCCATGGAATAAAAGCGCGCGGCAAAACGGACCGCGCAAGGGGTGACGCCAAGGGCGTCAAATAGGAAAGGAGGGGAACAATGGCGGACAAGAACGCAGAAGTTGCAGTCGAGGATAACGGCGGCATGAAGAAAACGCTCTCGCTCTGGAACTTCTTCACCATCGGCTTCGGTGCCATCATCGGTACCGGTTGGGTTCTGCAGGTCGGCGACTGGATGGTCGTGGGCGGCGGTCCCGTTCCCGCTATGATCGCATTCCTCTTGGGTGCAATCTTCCTCGTGCCCGTCGGAGCTGTTTTCGGTGAGCTCACGGCTGCTATCCCCATCTCGGGCGGCATCGTCGAGTATGTCGATCGTAGCTTTGGCCGTACGCTGAGCTACATCACCGGATGGCTTTTGGCCCTGGGCAACGGCATCCTGTGCCCGTGGGAGGCCATCGCCATCTCGACCCTCGTGTCCGAGATGTTCGGCAGCCTGCCCGGCCTTGAGTGGCTGCGCGCCGTCAAGCTCTACACCATCCTGGGGGCCGACGTTTACCTGTTCCCGACGCTGATCGCGCTCGGCTTTGCAGTCTACGTCATCTTCCTCAACTTCCGCGGTGCCAGCTCGGCCGCCAAGCTCCAGGCCTTCCTGACCAAGGCCCTGCTCTGCGGCATGCTGCTCGCCATGGGCGTCTCGCTGTTCACCGGCTCGCCGGACAATGCCATGCCCGTGTTCTCCCAGGTCACCGGCGCTGGCGGCGGCAAGGCCGCTACCGAGAGCTCCAGCCTGTTCGCCGGCATCGTGTCGGTCCTGGTTCTGACCCCGTTCTTCTACGCTGGCTTCGACACCATTCCTCAGCAGGCTGAGGAAGCAGCCGAGGGCCTCAACTGGAACAAGTTCGGCAAGATCATCTCCCTGGCTCTGCTGGCCGCCGGCGGCTTCTACATGGTCTGCATCTACTCGTTCGGCACCATCCTCGACTGGCATGAGTTCGTTAAGAGCCCGGTTCCCGCGCTTGCCTGCCTCAAGGGCATCAACATGCTTCTGTACCTGGCCATGCTCGTCATCGCTACGCTTGGACCCATGGGCCCGATGAACTCCTTCTACGGCGCCACGAGCCGCATCATGCTCGCCATGGGCCGCAAGGGCCAGCTGCCCGAGCAGTTCGCCGAGGTCGACCCCAAGTCCGGCGCTCCCAAGCTTGCCTGCGTCGTCTTGGGCGTCATCACCGTCGTCGGTCCGTTCCTGGGCAAGAACATGCTCATCCCTCTGACCAACGTGTCGGCTCTCGCCTTCATCTTCTCCTGCGGTATGGTCGCCCTCGCTTGCCTGCGCATGCGCTTCACCGAGCCCGACCTGCCTCGTCCCTACGAGGTGCCCGGCGGCAAGTTTGGCATCGGCCTCGCTATCGCTGCCTGCACCATCATCATCGGCCTGCTCGTGATTCCGTTCTCTCCCGCCTCCCTCAACATGGTGGAGTGGAGCATCGTGATCGGCTGGCTGGCCGTCGGCCTGGCTCTCATGGCCTTCACCAATTCCCGCAAAAAGTAACGCCGAGCCGGGGCGGATCGGGTGCGCGGGACCCTCTCTTCCGCGCGCCGAACCCGGCGCCACTTGGGTAGCTTTGTGAGGCCTTAACCCAACACGGCCTCGCCCACTATATGGATCCATAAGGAGGAACCATGTCCACTAAGTATGCAATCGTTGACGGCAAGCTCATCGACGGTACCGGTGCCGAGCCGGTCGAGAACTCCCTCGTTCTCGTCGACGACAACGGCAAGATCGAGTACGCCGGCGCCATGCAGGACCTTCCCGAGGGCGTTGAGGTCATCGACGCCGCCGGCAAGACCGTCCTTCCCGGCCTGATCGACACCCACCTGCACTTCTCGGGCAACCTGACCGACGATGATACCGATTGGGTCATGCAGCCGCTCCTCGAGAAGCAGGCCGTCGCCGTCAAGCAGGCCTACGACTGCCTCACCCACGGCCTCACCACCGTCTGCGAGATCGGCCGCTTTGGTATCCAGATTCGCGACTGCATCGACAAGGGCGTCTTCAAGGGCCCGCGCGTTCTGGCCACCGGCCTCGGCTTCTGCCGTGTTGCCGGTCACGGTGACTCCCACCACTGCACCCAGGAGCTCAACAAGGAATCCCACCCCTGGGGCGACCAGGTCGATGGTCCTTGGGATCTGCGCAAGGCCGTCCGTCGTCGCCTGCGTGAAAACCCCGATGCCATCAAGATCTGGGCTACCGGTGGCGGCATCTGGCGCTGGGACTCCGGCCGCGACCAGCACTACTGCTCCGAGGAGATTCAGGCCGTGGTCGAAGAGGCAAAGATGGTCGGCATCCCCGTGTGGAGCCACTGCTACAACAACCACGCCGCTGCCTACGATTCCGTTCGCTTTGGCTGCGAGCAGTTGATTCACGGCTTCGATATCGATGAGCGTACCATGGACCTCATGGCCGAGCAGGGCACCTTCTTCACCCCGACGATCGCCTTCCTGCCCACCTGGTACGCCACCTATCCGCCCGTCTACGTCCCCGAGCTGCACGACAAGTACGAGGGCACCCTGGTCGAGAAGGAGCTGCAGCGCAACTACGACTGCCTGCGCGAGGCCAAGAAGCGCGGCGTCGTCATGACGATCGGCTCCGACTCCTTCTCCTTCGTCACCCCGTACGGCACCTGCTCCATCGAGGAGATGTACGAGTTCGTCGACAAGATCGGCTTCACCCCGGTCGAGACCATCACCTGTGCCACTCTCAACGGTGCCAAGATGTGCCACATCGAGGACGAGACCGGTTCCATCGAGGCCGGCAAGTGCGCCGACCTGCTGGTCGTCAACGGTGACGTCGCCGCCGACATCCACGTGCTCAACACCGACAACATGGACGTCATCATGAAGGACGGCTGGATTGTCGAGGGCGGCACCTTCGGCGAGGCAAACAAGTACAGCGCCTAAGCTACCGTTCATCGATGGCTTGATGTAAAACACAGTATTTGATGCATAATGCAATGGAGAGGGTCGCTTGCGGCCCTCTTTATTGCTATGGGGTGCGTCAGTAAGAAGGAGATGACGGTGGATCTCAATAGGCTGATTCTGGGCAAGAGCTACAACTCTACCAAGGTCTTTCGTACCGCTCAGCATGTGGTTCAAGCCATCTTGCTCGGTATTGTCGTTCCGCTGCTTATCCTGCTGCTCATCTGGGATCTAACCGATAATCCCAATCCCGTTCCGGCCGTTGTTGTCATTGCCGGCTTGGTCATGCTGTGCTTCTTCTTCTCGTACGTCTTTGTCGTTCCCGACGACCTCACATCGAGCGCAACCGACCGCACGCTCGCCATCGCTTCAAAAATATTCGCCTACACGTCGCGCGGCCTTACGCCCGAAGCTGCCCTGGGCGCCTCTAAGATCATCCTGTCCGAAACTATCGCCTCTGCCATCTGCTTTACCGACGGCAAGCAGGTGTTGGCAAGCTGGGGCGAGGACTCGGCAAAATGCCCCGCGGGCACCCCGGTGGTACTGCGGACTACGCTCAACGTGATCAACAGCGGTGAGCAAAGCGTGTTCTCGCGCGATGCCTCGACCGAGACGGGTGGCTACTTTCCGCGCCTGCGCGCCGGTATTGTCGCACCGCTTACCGTGCGCGGGCATTGCGTGGGCACGCTCGAGCTGTATTATCCCCGTCTGAGCAGCATCGATATGCGCCAGACGGCGCTTGCCTCGGGCTTTGCCGACCTCATTTCCACGCAGCTTGCGAGCTTTGAGCTCGAGCGCCAGGACGAGCTTACGGCCCGCGTGGAGCTGCGCGCCTTGCAATCGCAGGTCGATCCTCATTTTCTGTTTAACACCATCAGCACCATCGTGTCGCTCGTACGTACCGAGCCGGACAAGGCCAGGTCGCTGCTGATCGACTTTTCCAATTACTACCGTCAGACGCTTTCTGATTCCGATACGCTCACCACGCTCGAGCACGAGGTGGAACAGGGCACTCGCTATATCAATCTTATGCAGGCCCGGTATGGCGACGGCCGTCTGCGCGTTTCGGTCGACATCGACTTTGAGGTGCGCGACAGCCTGGTGCCGCCGTTTATCTTGCAGCCGCTGCTCGAAAACTGCATCAAGCATGCGCAGCGCGAGACCGAGCCGCTTTCTATTCGTGTTAGGGCTTTTGAGACCGATGACGGCTTGGAGATCATCGTCGAAGATGACGGCATCGGGATGAGCGAAGACGTCTGCGCGCATCTGTTTGAGCAGCATCGCCGAGAGGAGCCCGAGAGCATTACCGCCGACGGCTCCGTCAAGCGAGGTTGCGGCCTGGCGCTCTTCAACGTGCTTCAGCGCATCCATTTCTTTTACGGAGAAGATTCTGGCATGCGCGTGAAGTCCCAGGAGGGCGTGGGAACGCAGGTCATCGTTGAGTTGAACGGCGAGCCGCATGAGCCGGCGCCGCTAACGGTGTAGCATGCGGTTGGATTGAGAGAAAAAAGAGGGGAAGCGCATATGTCCGAGGGCTGGAACATCTTGGTGGTTGATGACGAGCCTCCCATTAGGGCTGAGCTACGCTATCTGTTGGAACAGGATACGCGTGTGGGTCAGATTGCCGAGGCGGGCAATGTCACCGAAGCCGTGGAGTCGATTCTGTCGAACAAGCCCGACGTGCTGTTTTTAGACATTACCATGCCCGGTCGCTCGGGAATTGAGCTTGCCGAGTCGCTGCAGAACCTAAAGACGCCGCCGGTCGTGGTGTTTGTGACGGCATTTGCCGAGTATGCGGCCGATGCCTATAACCTCGATGCCGTCGATTACGTCGTCAAACCGGTGGAGGATGCCCGCCTGTCAAAGGCGCTCGACAAGATCGAGACTGCCCTGGGTGCTCGCCGTGTCGTCCATGCTCCGCGCCAGCCTTTGCGCCTGACGGTGGATCGCGGGGGCAAAAGGGTGTTCATTCCCGTGGCGGATGTCTGCTACTTTGAGGCGCGCGCCGATTTTTGCAACGCCGTCTGCGCCGAGGGGACATACCTGATCAATGAGTCGATTTCGTCGCTCGAGCGGCGCCTGGCCTCCGAGGGCTTTATCCGCGTCCATCGCAGCTATCTGGTCAATTTGGAAGACGTGCATAATGTCGAGATCGGCTCCACGGGCCTGATGGAGCTCAGGCTCGACCGTGTGAGCTCGACGGTGCCCGTTTCACGCCGTCGCGCTGCCGAGGTCAAATCGCACTTGGGGCTAGCGTAAGGATCGGTGCGCCATCGTTTGCCGTTGCGGGTTTGGTATGACCGTGCGGTGGGCATAATGGGTGGCATCGAATGAAATCGAAAGGATCATTATGCCTGCGCTTATCACCCATCATCTGTTTGGCGAGGAAAGCATCGACCGTCTTCCGCAGGGCGTTATCACGTCCGACGAGGAGCGCATCGCCTTTATCCTGGGAAACCAAGGTCCCGACCCATTTTTCTTCCACATACTCACGCCGCGCATTTCCGACTGTACGTCGCTTGCTCAGGTCATGCACCGCTCGCGCATGTCGCGCCAGTTCTCGTGCCTGCGCGACGGCGT
The DNA here is from genome assembly GCA_900546725.1 of uncultured Collinsella sp. GTDB lineage: Bacteria > Actinomycetota > Coriobacteriia > Coriobacteriales > Coriobacteriaceae > Collinsella. The sequence goes on from URDZ01000058.1 coordinate 10,816, forward strand.
GTCGCACCTGCAGCCGCGCGATGCCAATCTGGGTCGCGCCTTTGCGCTGGGCCTGCTGTCGCACTATGTGCTCGATCGCAATGCCCACCCCTTTGTCTACGAGCAGCAGTTTGGCATTGTTGATTCCGACCCCGAGCTCGAGGCTTCGGGCAGCCAAGTCCACGCCGTGCTCGAAAGCGACCTGGACGTGCTGATGCTGCAGCTCAAGCGCGATGGGGCAACGGTCGAGGATTATCCGCCGGCGGGCGAGATCGTTACCACCGACCGCATCAATCGCGTTGCCGGCGTGCTGATGAGCTACGTCGCCGGGCGCGTGTACGGTATCGACATCCCGGCGGGGGAGTACGCCGGCGCCGTCTCGGACATGCAGATGCTCTACCGCACTATCGAGCCGGCCGGTTCGGCCAAGACGCGCGCGATTGCCCTGCTCGAGGGCTTGGTGCACGATTATTCGCTGCTCGACGGCCTTGCGCACCGCGTGACGACCGAGCTGCCCGAGCGTACCGGCAACCTGGGCCACTTGGCATGGAAGAATCCCTTTACCGACGAAGTCTCGACCGAGAGCTTCCCCGAGGTCTTTGACCGCGCGCTGCTCGATTACGAGTGCACGGTTGCCCGCTTTATCGAGACCGGCGATATGGAAGCCGTGACCAACCACGTCAATTACAGCGGTCGCGTGCTCGACGCCGACGAAGAGTTCGACCGCGAGGAGTAGGGATCGTGCGCGCTCCTTTGCCGAATCCTTACCGGCGCCTCTGGACAATTGGAGTACGATGAACTAACTGCATATCGGGCGAATATGAAGGGGCCCTGTCCATGAAATACACCAAGCTCGAGCGTAACTGGGTTATGTACGATGTGGGCAACTCGGCCCTCGTGCTGCTCAATACCTCGGTGGTGCCCATCTACTTCAATGCCATCAACACCGGTGCTTCTTCGGCCGACCTGGTGGTTGCCTGGGGCAACGCGCAGACGATTGCCTCGCTGGTCATCGCTATGCTCATGCCCGTTCTGGGTGCACTTGCCGACTACGCCGGCAACAAGATCAAGTTCTTCATGGGCTTTTTCCTTACGGGCCTCGTGCTTTGCTTTGCGCAGGCCATTCCCATGTCCGCGATGGCGTTTTTGACCGTCTACGTGCTGTGCACCATCGGCCTCAACTCGTCCATGACGTTCTACGACGCCATGCTGCCCGACATCACTACCGACGAGCGTATGGATGCTGTGTCGAGCTCGGGCTTCGCCTGGGGCTATATCGGCTCTACCGTTCCGTTCATCGTCTGCCTAGCGCTCATTATGGGTGGTCCCGCCCTCGGCATCCCCACCATGCTGGCGACGCGCCTGTCGTTTATCATCACCGGTGCCTGGTGGCTCATCTTTACCTTGCCACTCATCCGCACCTATAAGCAAAAGTACGGTCGCGAGCGTGGTTCCCAGGACAGTCTCGGTCACATTGTGGGTGGCGTGTTCTCCGAGGTCGGGCATACCATGCGCGAGATCGCCAGCAACAAGACCATCCTTCTGTATATGATCGCGTTCTTCTTCTACATCGATGGTGTCCATACGGTCATCTCCATGGCAACCAGCTACGGCTCGGCTTTGGGCATCGATTCGACCCAGCTGGTGCTGGCACTGCTCGTCACGCAGTTCGTCGCTTTCCCGTCCGCCATCATCTACGGCAAGCTCGCCGGTCGCGTGGGCACGCTCAACATGATCATGGTGGCCGTCGCCGCCTACATGGGCATCGTGCTCTTTGCCGCGTTTTTCCTCAAGACTGCCTTTGAGTTCTGGGTGCTCGCCATTTTGGTTGGCTTGTTCCAGGGTGGTGTGCAGGCGCTCAGCCGCAGCTATTTTGGCCGCATCATCCCCAAGGAAAAGTCCAACGAGTACTACGGCTTCTTTGATATCTTTGGCCGCTACGCAAGCGTGATGGGCACCTTCCTGGTGTCGGTCGTCACCTCGCTGACCGGCAACCCGTCGCTGGGTGTCCTTTCCATCGGCGTGCTGCTGGTGCTTGGCTTTGTGCTGCTGGTCCGTCTGTCCCGCATGGCTCAGACGGCGGCGTAAGGCAACCGAGTCCAGTACAGCAATTGTGCCTATCTGCAGTACCCTTTTGGAAGTAGCCACATAAATCATTCTGACTTCCGAACAATGTTTAGCCCAAGTGGGTATGATGGAACCAGCTAGGTCGC
>URDZ01000059.1:0-12968 GCA_900546725.1 uncultured Collinsella sp.
CGCGACCGACGATTGAACGTCAGATTGCCGCTTAGGGGCGTTTGCAGCGTCGAGCAGTTACGGCGTTTGGTAAAACGCCGTAACTTAAACGGCCTGTGCCAGCTTCTCGGCTCGCTCGGCGGCGGCGAGCGCCTCGATGACGGTGCCGAGTTGATCGCCCAGAAGGACGCCGTTATAGGTGGAGTTGAAACCGATGCGGTGATCGGTCACGCGGTCCTGGGGCTGGTTGTAGGTACGGATCTTCTCGGAACGGTTGCCGTGGCCGATCTGGCTTTGGCGCTCGGCACCGAGCTCTGCCTGCTGCTTCTCGAGTTCCATCTCGTACAGACGGGCGCGCAGCATCTGCATGCAGACCTCGCGGTTCTGGATCTGGGAACGCTGCTCCTGCGACTGCACCACGGTGTTGGTGGGCAGGTGGGTGATGCGCACGGCGGAGTAGGTGGTGTTAACGCACTGACCGCCAGGGCCGGAGGCGCAGTAGGTGTCGATGCGCAGGTCGGACTGGTTGATCTGGACGTCGATTTCCTCGGCCTCGGGAAGTACGGCGACGGTAGCCGTGGAGGTCTGAATGCGGCCCTGGGACTCGGTCTTGGGAACGCGCTGGACGCGATGCACGCCGGACTCGAACTTCATGACGGAGTAGACGCGGTCGCCCTCGACCTTGAACTCGATGGACTTAAAGCCACCTGCCTCGCTAGGGCTGGAGTCGAGCACGGTGGTCTTCCAGCCGCGCGACTCGCAGAAGCGCTGATACATCTTGTAGAGGTCGCCGGCAAAGATGGCGGCCTCGTCACCACCGGCGGCGGAGCGAATCTCGACGATGGTGTTCTTGTCGTCGTTGGGGTCGCTCGGAATGAGCATGTACTTGATATCTTCCTCGAGCTGGGGAAGCTTGTCCTCGTTCTCGGAGATGTCCATCTGGAGCATCTCCTTCTCGTCAGCATCGGTAGTGTCGCGGAGCATCTCCTTGGCAGCCTCGATGTCATCGAGCGCGCCGATGTACTCGCGCGAAGCGGCGATGAGGTCGGACTGGTGCGCGTACTCCTTGTTGAGACGCGTGAACTCCTTGATGTCGGAGGCGACGGCCGGGTCGGAAAGCTTCTTCTCGAGCTCCTCGTAGGCCTTGATGATCTTTTCGAGCTTGTCGCGCATGGCAGGACTCCTTTATATGCGTGAAGGTGAAAATCGGCAGAATTGATGGGGCGCATGGCGCCACTGCGGGGGTAAGCCCAGCTAGAACATGTCGATCCTCAGATACATGCGCATCCCTTCGCGTATGAGGTACATAGTTGAGTCTAACCCACATATGATAGCGTGCGCAGACAAACCTGCATATAACCCGCACGGAATCCGACAAAGGGACAGTCCCTTTGTCGGATTCTAAAGCGTATGGATCAGGGCGACGAGGAAGCGGACACCCTGGAGGTAGGCGCGGCGGGTAATGCGCTCGTTGGTGCCGTGGACGCCGCGATCGCACTCGTCATCGTCGACCACAAAGGCCGAGAAGCGAATGCACTCGGAGCAAATGCACTGGTAGTTGGCAGCGTCGGTCGCGCCGATCGCGGTCGAGGGGACAATCGCCAACGGCTCGGATGATCCGTTTTCCTCCGTCCCCTTTGGATCACGGAAATAGCGGGCGGCGATGGAGCGAACCGCCTCGAGTCCCGGTCCGCCGATGCGCGGAGACGGCGAGGGTTCGGAGCTGCCGGGGCCGAGCTCGACCTCGACACGGTCGGCGAGCCCCGCCTCAGCAACGGCGACGCGGCAGCGGGCCACGACATCGGCCACGCTCGTGCCCTCGAGCATACGGAAATTGATATTGGCCCACATATCCTGCGGCATTACGTTGGCACCGGTGCTGCCACCCTCGACCTGCGTGGGCGCGCAGGTGGTGGTCACGAGCGGATAGAGCTTCTTGCTGGCGAGGCAATCGCGGACAATGGCACCCCCGTTGGCGGCAATTTCATCGGCCGTATAGAGCCCCAACTCGACGAGTTGGGCGGCAAGCAAGTCGGTCACGCGCGTCGGCCACTCGATATCGCAGATTGCGGTGATGGCACGGCTAAGCACCTCGAGCGATGTGCCGCCGTAGGGGTTGGACGAATGCCCGCCCTCGCTCTTCGTCTTGAGCACGATATCGGCATAGCCCTTCTCGGCCAGGTCGGCGTGCATAAGCCAACCCTCGCCCGCGCTGTACTCGGCAGCCGGAACGATGCGGTAGTCGCCCTCGTCGATCAGGTACTCAAGCTCAATGCCGCGCTCCTCGAGCACGCGACCGATGGCGCCTGCGCCGTACTGCGTAGTCTCCTCGTCCTGGCCAAAGGCCAGGAGCAGCGTGCGCTCGTGCTGCCAACCGTGCGCCAGCGCATACTCAACCGCCTCGAGAATGCCTGCGACCTGGTCTTTCATATCGATGGCGCCGCGACCCCAAATGTAGGTGTCGTCTACATGCCCGCTAAAGGGGGCGTGCGTCCAATCGTCCTCGGTGCCGGGCACCACGGGAACCACGTCCATGTGGCCCATGAGCATAATGGGCTTGAGGGCAGGGTCGGAACCGCTAAGCGTCACCAATAGCGAATGGTCGATAAGCTCGACCTTACCCGCCGTAAATACGTGCGGCCAAGCCTGCTGCATATACGCGCGCAGGTCGTCGAACGACTGCCAGTTCACCGCCTCGGCATCCATGCTCGAGATGGTCGGAAACGATAGCACGCGGCCCAGGCGCTCGCACGCACCAGCCTTGTCCAAATCGGCAAAATCATCCTCATGCGCAAAGAAGCGCCAAACCTCGGCCATGGCATCCTTTCGATTGTGATGACGAGGGCCGCCCCACCGGAGCGGCCCCGCTACATAAGCGTTTGCGGTCGGTTACTTGTCCTCGAGATAACGCGAAAGGAACTCGCGGGTACGCTGGTGCTTGGGGTTGCCAAAGAGCTCCGCCGGCGCGGCATCCTCGAGCACTACGCCCTTGTCCATAAAGACCACGCGGTCGGACACCGTGCGGGCAAAGGCCATCTCGTGCGTGACGACGACCATGGTCATGCCGTCGGCCGCGAGCTTGCGCATGACCTCGAGCACCTCGCCCACGATCTCGGGGTCGAGTGCGGAGGTCGGCTCGTCGAACAGCATGATCTGCGGATTCATGCACAGGGCGCGCGCGATGGCCACGCGCTGTTTTTGACCACCGGACAGGCGACCCACGGCGGCGTGCGCGAACTTCTCGAGCCCCACGCTCGTCAGATGCTCCATCGCGACCTTCTCGGCCTCGGCCTTGCTCATTTTTTTGAGCGTGACGGGCGCAAGCGTGCAGTTGTCGAGCACATCCATGTTGTTGAACAGGTTAAAGCCCTGGAACACCATGCCGATGTCCTCACGCAGCTTGTTAATGTTGCAGCGCTCGGCCGTAAGGTCCTGGCCGTGGAACCAGATATGGCCCGCGTCCGGAGTCTCGAGCAGGTTGAGGCAGCGCAGAAAGGTCGATTTGCCCGAGCCTGAGGCGCCGATAATGGTGACGACCTCGCCGGGGTTAACGGACAGGTCGATGCCCTTGAGTACCTCGAGCGAGCCGAAGCTCTTGCGCAGGCCCTCGACGCGGATGAGCGGCTCATTGGTCTGTGCGGCGGCCGCGGTGCCGGTAGTGGCGGTATCTGCCATGATGAATCTCCTCGTCTTGCGCCTAGTTGGAGCTGGGCAGCGTGGCCGGAGCCTCGGCGCCGAGCTTTTTGCCAAAGGCCTCGAGCAGGCGGCTCGCCACGAGCGTCAGGATCAGGTAGACCACGAGCGCCACGCAGTAGACCTCCATCTGGCGGTAGTACACGCCGGCGACGGTGGTGGTGGCGTACATGAGGTCGAACACGCCGATGACCGAAAGCACTGACGAGTCCTTGATGTTGATGATGAGCTCGTTGGTGAGCGCGGGGATCGCGTTTTTAATGCCCTGCGGGAACACGACCTTGCGCATGGCCTGCCATTGCGACAGACCCAGCGAGCGCGCCGCCTCGGCCTGGCCGGGGTCGATGGACTCGATGCCGCCGCGCAAGACCTCCATCATATAGGCGGTGGAGTTGAGCGAAATGGTGGCGAGGCCCGCGGTAAAGGTGCTCCAAATCTGGTTGGCCTGCGCCGTCTCGAAGCCCATGCCGCGCAGAACGGTAAAGCCCGCGTAGTAGATGAGCAGGCCCTGCACCATCATGGGCGTGCCACGCACGATGGTGGAGTAGACGGTCGCAAAGCCTCGGCCGACGCTCTTAACGAAGCGCACCAGGTCGTTATCCACGCGGTCGAACGTCTGAATGCGTAGGAACACGAAGAGCAGCGCCAGGAAGAATGCGATGACGGTGCCGAAGGTGGCAAGCGCGATGGTGATCTCGATACCGCGAATGAAGAAGTCCCCGCTCTTGTAGGTCATGTAGACCAGGCTCGACAAAAAGTCGCTGGGGTTGGAATCCGAGACAATGCTCACCTGCACCAGGTCGATAAACGACATGACGCAGCGGTCAATAAAGAAAACTGCCGCGATGGCGACCATGACGTAGCTGCCCAGGCGTGCGCCACGACGGCAGCGCTCGGATGCGAACGGCGACTTTTCGCGATAGTCGTTCCAGTGCATGAGCTTGGTGACCAGCGCCGCCGCCGACACGACGAGCCAGGCCCAAAGGATTGCCCAGAGGCAGTCTTGGAAGATACCGGTGGGGGCCAAGAAGCTCAGCGGCGTGGGGTTGCGTTGGCTAAACGCCAGGCCGAGCGCCGCGATAACACTCGTGCCCAGGTATACATAACGGTGGTCGGCCTTGATAAAGGAGGCCAGGCGATTAATGGTTTTCATGCTGCCTCCCTATGCCGGCTGACGGTCGAGGCACGCGTCCCACATTTGGTCGCGCTCCTCTTGGCTAATGCCCTTGAGTGTCTTGTCGATGAGCTTAAGCAGCTTGTCCGAGCCCTTGCGGCAACCGACATTTGCCGTGACCTCCTGCTTAAAGCCCTCGCCCTCGGCAAACTGGATGGGGACGATACCGGGATTTTGGGCCATATAGCCCTTCTCATTCTCGGTGTTGTAAGTCACGGCGTCGCAGGTGCCCTGCAGCAGATTCGAAAACACCGTGGGAACCGAGTCGACCGGGTTTTTGTGGACAACGCCCGGGATCTCGTCGATGACGGTATCGAGCATGGTGTCCTTTTGCCCGAGCACCGTAGCGCCGCTAAAGTCGCTGAGCTTGGTCGCGTTTTGGTAGGGGGAACCCTCTTTTACGAACAGGCCAAAGTAGCCAATGAAGTACGGATCGGAAAAGCCGACGGACTCCTCGCGCTCGGGCGTGGCGCTCATGCCGGCAATGATGAGGTCGATCTGGCCGTTGTTGAGCGAATCGATAAGACCCGAGAAGCTCTGTTTGACGGCAACGGGCTCGCCGCCGAGGGCCTTGCAGACGATCTTGGCGATCTGCACGTCGTAACCATCGGCATAGGCGCCCTGCACGTTGTCGATGGGGATGGTGTACTCGCTGGCTTCGGAGACCTGCCAGTTGTACGGGGCGTAGGCCGCCTCCATGCCAATGCGGATCTTGTCCTTGCCGATCACGGAATCGGACAGGTCGTCGCGACCGCCGCCCGTCGTGGGCCGAACCACCTTGAGCGTTGACGGGCGCTGACAGCCGGCAAGCGCGCCGGCGACGACGGAAGCGCTCGCAGCGAGAGCGCTACCCAAAAAGATGCGACGGCTGCATACCGGCTGTGGATGCGCGTCGCGTTGATGGGGAGAATGCATAATCTGCCTTCCCTGTTGAATCGTATGCTGACGACTTAACAGGATATACGCCAGCAACTAGCAGCGCAGCACAAGCTCGAAAAATTAATAGACACGCGGTAGTCATTGGGGACGCCGATGTTTTGGCAATGCCGGCGAGCGACGTCCAGAGCGAACAAGTGGCATGAAAAAGGCAAGGCATGACCAGAAGGTCTATGCCTTGCCTTTTGAATGACAACTTGTCGCTCTGGACGACGCGCAGCATCGACCGAGCGGCGGAACCTCTAGAGCAAGGTAACGCTAAAACTGCGCTTGTCCGTCTCGCCCGGGGCCAGGGTGATGGTGTTGACCTTGTGCTCAAAGACATCGTCCTCGGTGTCCATGGTGGTGTGACCGGTCCAGGGCTCGAGCGCCACAAACGGAGCGTCGTTGGCGGCAGACCACACGCCAATGTACTTAAAGCCCTCAAAGTCGATCTTGACGCCGTGACCCGACTTGCGGCCGCGCAGCGTGAGCGTGGAGCCCGGGGTATCGGTGAACATGATGGCGTCGTTATCGAAGCTGCGGTGCGTGATGGGCAGCACGTCCGAGTTATCGGGAGCCTTGTAGCTGCCCTCGAACGTCATAAGACCGTCGGGCGTGATGATGGGAGCCTCGTTAGTCCAAGCCTCGGTAAACGCCAGCTCGTAATCCTCGAATGCCTCGTCCTCGACACCGGGAGCCGGTACGTTAAACGCAGGGTGGCCGCCCACCGAGAACGGCAGGTCCACGTCGCCGGTATTGGTGACGGCAAAGGTCTGCGTGAGGATGGCGTCGCCGGTCAGGGCATAGGTCATGTTGAGCTTAAAGTGGAACGGAAAGGCCTTGAGCGACTCGGACGTGTCGGTGATCTCGTACGTTACCGAGGAGCCGTCCTCCGAAACCTCGACCAGCTTGTGCTCGACGATGCGCGCGAGTCCGTGGCGCGGCATCTCGCAGGTGCCGGCCGCAGACGTTGCCGTGTTGTTGCGCAGCGAACCCACAATGGGGAACAGGATGGGCGCATGCTTGCCCCAAAAGGCGGGGTCGCCCTGCCACAGATACTCGTTGCCGTTGAGAGCAAGGCTCGTGAGCTGGGCGCCCATGGAATCGATGGCCGCGGTGAGGCCGCCGCGCTTGATGGTAGTGACGGTAGACATGCTACTTCCTCCAAAAGTAAACAATAGTGTCGAGGGCTATTGTCCCACTCTTGGCGGCGGGACGGGACGGCAGGCGATTATTGAGTAGCCATAGCGGAATGAGCGGCGAGCGCCTACTGGGTATCTACGTAAAGGTCAAACCCGCCCTGTGGCGTGGTGTCGACCGTATCGGGCGCCTGCGAGTTAAAGCTCACGGGAACCATGCGCTTTGAGGCACGGAAGCGCGTGCCGTCGGTGGCGACGGGCGGTTCATCGACGGTGAGCTCGTAGTCGCCGGGCTTAAGTTCGATGCCGTCACCAGCGGAATTGACGTATTGATACTCGTCAATCGTCTGCCCTTTGAGCGTGCGCCCCACGATGTGGATGAGCATTTGGCTGTCGCCGCGCGCGGTGTCCCACGTCGCGCCGTCCTTGACCTCGACCGACACATGTACCGAGCGCGTGCGGCCGAGCGATTGCTCGACAGACATCTCGACCCTGGCGGCGTCTTTTCGCTGCTGCTCGACATGGCTCCAGACGTTTCCAATTACCGAGCATGCGATAACGCCGGCCATGAAGGCGATAAGGATGGGGCCAAGCGGAGAGCGACGTCCTGCATCTTCCTCGCGAGACAGATTGGGGCGACGTGTGGGTGCGGGCGCCTGAGCGCCCTGCGAGGGCACGTCGAGAATACTGAAGGATGCCGTGCTGTCGGGATCGATGGTGTGACGCGGCTGCGGGGTCTTTGCCGGCGAGATCGACATGTCGGCTGGCTCGCCGAGCGTGGCCGTAGCGTCGGCCTTGGCCTCGTCTGCCTCGGCCTGGGCCCAAGCTTGTTCGAAGGTCAGGGGCTCGACGGGATCGAGGGCGGCGTCCGAGTCGGCGGCGACGTCGTTGCCGGTCTCGTCCTCGTCGCTCGACACGCCACGCGGCGTAGGCTCGTCCCACCCCTCGTCCGGAGTCTCACCCTCGCTATACCACCATTCAAAGTTATCGATATCCATACGGGGCGCCCCTTAGGCCTCGCAAATAAACACTCGCTAGTTTTATACCCCCAGACGACACCGAAGCTCACCCGCGCCGGACACAAAAACCGTCACAACATTCGACGCTTTTCCTCGATTTCGAGATTTTCGCCGAATGTTGTGACGGTTTGGGCGACTGGCCGGCAGCGCAATGCGACAAAGGGACTGTCTCTTTGTCACATTCTGTTAGAGTTGCAGGGATTGAATCCCGCTTATTAATGCGACATTGGAGTGACAACCTTGACCGCCGCAACCACGCCAAAAAGTAAGTCAACCGCCGCCGCGCTCTCCCCCGCGCGCACCAATCTTTGCCTGGCGCTGCTCGTGCTGTTGGGATTCTCGCTCGGCTGCTCCGAGTTCGTGGTCATCGGCATCGAAAGCGACCTAGCGACGGAACTCGGCGTATCGCTTGCCACCGCAGGCCAACTTATTAGCGTGTTCGCACTGATCTACGCTATCTCGACGCCGGTGCTCGCGCTCAGTACGGGGCGTTTTCGCCGCTACCAGCTGCTCGTGTGCTACAGCATCGTCTTTGTGCTCGGCAACCTGGTCATGGCGTTGGCGCCCAACTTCCAGGTGCTGTTCATCTCGCGCATCATCCTGGGCTCCGTCTCGGGCGCACTGCTCGCCGTGGGCGTGACGTACATCCCCGAGCTTCTGTCTCCGCAGCAAACTTCGCTTGCCATCTCGGTGGTATATGGTGCGTTTTCCGTGGCAATGGTCTTTGTCACTTCGATCGGCAAGTTTGTGGCCGACACGCTCGATTGGCACGTGGCCATGTACGGCACGCTGGCCTTTGCCGTTCTGATCTGCGGAGCGCTCGTGGCGTTTATGCCGCGCGCTGGGCAAACCGACGAGCCCGCCACTTTTCGCGAGCAGGCGGGTCTGCTACGCGAGCCGAGCATCATCACCGGCATGCTCATCTTTTTGTTTGGCGTGGGGTCGGTCTACGTTTTCTATGGCTACGTGACGCCTTATCTTGAGCAGGTGCTGGGCATGGGCACGGTCGAAGCCAGTACCACGCTCATGGCCTACGGCGTGTTCTGCCTGATCTCGAACATCCTGGGCGGATGGATCGATGCGCGCTTTGGCATGAAGGCGCTGCTTGTGACGTTCGTGCTGCAGGCTGCGGCGTTACTCGGGCTGTTTGCTGTGGGCGGCACCATGCCGCTCGCGCTGGCCTTTGTCTTTAGCTTGGCGCTGCTCATGTACTTGTTCTCGGTGTCGTGCATCACGCACTTCATGGACGTGGCACGCAGCCGCCATCCCAAGTCGATGGTACTCGCAAGTTCGGTTGAGCCCATGGCGTTTAACGTCGGCATCTCGTTTGGCACCGCAGTGGGCGGCGCCGTGGTAAGCAGCATTGGCATTGCGCACGTAGGCGCAGTGGGTGCCGCGTTCTCGCTTGTGGCCTGGGTGCTTACGCTGGTGACGATTAAATTGGCTCACTGGGAGCGCAGGCGGGCAAGGGCGCAGGCGTAGATGCGATACTCGAGCTCGATGATGGCGATCGAAAGGAAACCGCATATGCAACGTGTACTGTTTATCTGCCATGGGAACATCTGTCGCTCGACGATGGCTGAGTCCGTGTTTACCGAGCTAGTGCGGCGCGCCGGGCGCGCGGGCGAGTTTGTCATTGATTCCGCTGCGACCTCGACCGAGGAGATCGGCAACCCGCCACACCACGGCACCATTGCCAAGCTACGCGAGGTCGGGATTCCCGTCGTCGCACATCGCGCACGTCAGGTGCGTCGCGCGGAGTATGGCGACTGGGACCACATTGTCTATATGGACGACGAGAACGCCCGCGCCCTGTACCGAATTTTTGGGAAGGACCCCGATGGCAAGATCTCGCGCCTGCTCGATTGGACCGATCGCCCCGGCGACGTGGCCGACCCCTGGTACACCGGCAATTTCGACGCCACCTACCGCGATGTACTCGCCGGTTGCACCGCCATGCTCGAGCAGCTGTAGGCGCTCGGGCGGCGCGGGCACACGGGCCACGCCATCGGCATAAAACGAGCGTGGATTTTCTCCCACTTTGAGCGTTCGAGTGCGCTCTAAACGGGAGAAAATCCACGCTCATGAATGTGACAAAGGGACTACCCCTTTGCCACATCCGGGGCTGGCCCTAGACCGGCTTGACCTCCAGCTTTATCCCCTCGGCGCAGGAGTCGCCCAAAACATCCGAAAGGGCCCAGGTCGCATATAGCGGCAAATAGAGAACCGCTCCGTTGCGCTCAACGTTGCCTCTCGAGAAAACAATCCCGAGCCTTACGCCATATTCAGCCGTATCAAGCACATGACCGAGCGCAGCGTGCGCGTGGTAATAGGAGCCCGATTTAACCTCGATCGGAACAGCCGTCCCATCCGGTCCATCGACCACAAAGTCCACTTCACCGCGCTTTTTTGTCTGATAGTAGTAAAGCTGGCGATTTTGGGCAGCCAGCTGCTGGGCCACCACGTTTTCGTAAATGCCGCCCAGATTGGGCTCCTTGCTATCAAGATACGCCGCTTGGGCGACTCCGACGGGGTGGCGCGCCATCAACATGCCCGTATCCGATTGATATAGCTTGAACTGCGATGGCCGTGCCGTCTTGAGCAAGGGCGATTTTGGCTCGGTTACGATATCGGCTTTGAGAGCAACGCCGGCATCGACAAGCCATACAAAATCTCGCTGATACTTCTCGTAGTGAGCCTTGGGGTCAATGGAATTGAGCACGAAGCGCTTGCTTTCGCCCTCGAGCATAATAGGGAGCTGATCGTAAATGCTCTGCACCTGAAGGGCTCGCCCGCTTGCATACTTGGAGATATCCCGCCGGTACTGTTCGTTGAGCTCTGACTGTAGCTGACGAACAGAGGCAAGGTCGCCCTGCGTGTCAAGGAAACGTTGCACGACCTCCGGCATTCCGCCGACAACGGTATAGGTCCTGAAGTTTGCCATCATCGCGTCATGAATGTAATCAGGAATGGGCCTCTCGCTGATACACGCGTCACGTATCGTTTGGCGAGCCCCCTCGCTCACCCCGATTGCCCAGCAAAACTCCTCAAAATCGAGCGGGAACATCCTAAGCTCGTGGACATACCCCACGGGATAGGACCTGACGCCCTTGAACTGGGTCCCGAGCATTGACCCCGAAAACGCCCAGCGGCACCTCCCGTCCTCTACAAGGAACTTTGCCATCGTCATGATGTCGGGGGCCTCTTGGACCTCATCGATAAACACGAGCGTTTTGCCTGGTGCAATCGACTTTCCCGAAAGAAGCGTCACCCTGCTGATGAAATCATCGGCATTCCGCGCCTCGAGAAGAGCATCTTTTGCCTGGCGATTTTCCATGAGATTGAGCTCGATGTAGGTTGCATGGCTGGCTTTGCCAAATGCGCGAATCGAATAGCTTTTGCCGATCTGGCGAGAACCCGTGATGAATAAGGCCTTTTGCTCGGCAGACTTCAGCCAACGCTCCAGCTCTGCCGCTATTTTCCTGCGCAGCATAGGCTCTCCCCTCAGTGTCATCAAATGAAATGCAAAGTTTTATGCGCTTAATTATCGATGAAATGTAGGATTTTTAGAACCTAAAATCGGATGAAATGCAGAGATTTAGGATTATAAGCAAAAAGAAGGGGCAGCCCCGGCGAATGTGACAAAGGGACTGTCCCTTTGTCACATTGCGCTCGACTACTCGTCGACGATCTCGGCAAGTCAGACGTTCAGCGTATCGACCTCGGGGCAGCAGAACTTTGCCGTACCGGGCTCGTTGCCAGGCACGGTTCCGCCATAGCGCAGGATATCGATATAGGGAAAGCCCACATGGCAGGCCATGGCACACATCTTGCCGCGGTCTCGGTCGAAGTCAAAAACGTCGCCCGGCTTGTGACCATGGTGGCAGCGGCACGCACCCAGCTGGTCCACGCAGCTCACGCGGATGCGCGGACGCTTGCCCCGCGGCGCGCCGAGCGGCTTGTTCTCGCCCGCAGGCTTGGCGCCGCCCTCGCCAGCATTACTCATGGTCAATCACATCCAGGCAGGCCTCGATGGGAAGGCCAGCCGACTTGTCCTCTTGGTCGGCATTGCGCTCGATAAGCTCAGCCACCACGCGCATGGCATCGGACGTCGCGCGTTGCAAACTCCAACCTGCCATAACGCGGCCGACGAGCACCGCCGAGAACGTGTCACCCGTGCCCGGGAAATAGACCGGAATGAGCTCAAAGGGAATCGTAAAGTACTCCCCCGCTACATGGTCGTAACCGATAACCGCGTTCGTGCCATTGACCACGGCGCTCGTAATGACCACCGACTTGGCACCCAGCTCGCGCACGGCGTCCACAAGGGCGCGAGCCTCATCGGGCGTAATTTGCTCGGCGATAGGCCTATCGGCAAGCAGGCACGCCTCGGTATAATTGGGCACCGCGTAGTCTGCGCACTCCAGCAGGTGCCGCATAAGGCCAATCGTGGACTCGGGCACGCCCGCATAGAGCTTGCCGTTGTCGCCCATGATGGGGTCGACGAACACCTTGGTACCCTTTTGCGCGCGACGGTGGCAGAAGTCCGAAATGATGCGCGTCTCTTCCTCGGTCACGATAAAGCCGGTAGAGATGGCGTCGAACTCAAAGCCGAGCTCCTCCCAGATGGCGAGGCTCTGGCGCACGTACTCGGTGGTGTCGTGGATGTAGAACTTGGGATAGTTGAGCGTATCGGACACAAGTGCCGTCGGCAGGTTGTGGATGCGGTAGCCCATGTGCGACAGCACCGGCAGCATGGCGGAAAGCGCGACCTTGCCGTAGCCGCACATATCGTTGATCAGCAGCAGCTGAGTGTTCTTCATGAGGGTCTCCCTTGGTTCGGGCACGGCGCAGCAGCGCCACAGTGCGACTAAGTGTAGCGCAGGGGACGTTGTGAGCGGGCGCTACGGTCGCGAAGAGCGCATTGTTGCGAAAAGGTTACGAAAACGAGGTAGTCGTTGGGGACGTTCTTAAATGACTAGTCAAACAAGAGGGGGTGCGGACAAAAAGTTGGACCGAGTCCGGTCCAGATTGGAGTCCGCATGG
>URDZ01000060.1:0-12910 GCA_900546725.1 uncultured Collinsella sp.
ACGGCCAACCGAAGTTGACCGTCTCAACAATCTTTGGGTGGGCCGTCAGGGGTTCAGCCTGCTTCGCAGGCGGCCGCTGCGGCGCTTTCGCGCCTTGCGCGCTGCGCTGGCAAACGCTCACGCGTTTACTCAGCTCCGCGCCCCGACGGGTTCGAACCCATGAAAGGGCGACAAAAAAGACGGCCAACCGAAGTTGACCGTCTCAACAATCTTTGGGTGGGCCGTCAGGGGTTCGAACCCTGGACCTTGGGATTAAAAGTCCCCTGCTCTGCCAGCTGAGCTAACGGCCCGCGGGTGGCATTGTACCACGGTCTGGGACTATTCCCAACTCCATTGGCCGTTCTGGAAAATCACAACTTCACGTCCATCAGGCGTAATGCCCACAATATCGATGTCGTCCGTGCCGATCATAAAATCGACGTGCGTGCTCGAGACGTTAACGCCATGCTCCAGAAGCTCCTCCTTGGACATGTCATACCCACCCTCGATGCATTCGGGGAAACCGACACCTAGCGCGAGATGGCAGCTAGCGTTCTCGTCATAGAGCGTATTGTAGAACAGAACACCACTTTCGCGGATCGGCGTGTTCTTGGAAATGAGCGCGACCTCTCCCAGGTGAGCAGCGCCCTCGTCAGTATCGATGATACTTGCGAGCGTTGCCTTGCCCACGCGGGCGTCGTAGTCCACCACGCGGCCGCCCTCGAACTTAATCCAAAAATCTTCGACCTTATTGCCGTGATGGATGAGCGGCATGGCCGAGTACACGATACCGTCGGCGCGCATGCGATCGGGCGAAGTGAAGACTTCCTCGGTGGGAATGTTGGGGAAGAAGGGGTGCCCATCGGGCGTCTTGCCCTTGCCGCCGGCCCACTCGTGACCTTTCGTCATGCCAATCGTCAGATCGGTTCCATTTGCCGCGGTGTAATGCAGGTAGTCGAAACGATTGTCGTTCAGGAAACGCAGGTTCTTTTCGAATGCGGCGTCATGGAGTTCCCAGTCGCTCTCTGGGTCCTGGCCATCGGCGCGCGCGGTGTGCAGAATCGCATTCCACAGCTTATAGATTGCAACCTCATCGGCGTCTCCCGGGAACACCTCGTGCGCCCAAGCCACGACCGGAGCGCCGGCGATGCACCACGGATTGATGTTGTAATCCAGTCCACGGCGGAAAACTTTGCACTGCGTATTCCTCGCCTTTGATGCCGCGGCCGGCTTGGCTGGATCGATGCCCTTGAGGGCCGCAGGATCCGCACCCTCGATAAAGACAAAGCAGGCACCATCCTGGGCCAAGGAATCCAGCTGCATGCGCTTCCACTCGGGCGTCTGCTCAAAATAGCTTTTCTCGACATGCTCGTACGTGAGCCTCGTCACGGCATCATCGGCCCAAATGACCGTCACGTGGCCGGCGCCGGCAGCATAGGCCTCCGCGACCACCACGCGCGCAAACGGCGCGCACTCGACCGGAGACTGAACGACGACCTCCTGGCCGGGCTTGACGTTTACGCCCTTGCGGACGACCAGGCGCGCGTAGTTTTTAATCTTGGGCTCCAGGGCCTTCATGCCCTCCAGAGCCTCTTCGACCGTCAGGGCAGCTCGAATCATGTGCCACTCCATCTATCTATAGAACAGTAAAAAGGCGCGCCGCAAAAACGACGCGCCTTATATCTTAGCGATAAGTATGTATGCAAACGCTACTTCTTCTTGGAGTCCTTCTTGTCCTCCTCGGCAGCCGCGCGCTCAATAAGAGCGTTGAGCTTGTTCTCGGACATGCCCTCGGCCTGCGCGCGGTACATGTTGCGCAAGGGACGAATACGAGCGAAGTCATAGATAAAGTCGCCCAAAATGATGACGTAGGACAAAACAATGCCGACCATCTGGACAGGGCTGGACACCATGCCAGCGGGAGCGAAGTACAGCGAGGCCCAAATTGCCACGACGAGCACCATGCCAATGGCGAGCACAATCCACCAGATGCGACGGCGCTTGGTGTAGTCCTCGTCCTGCTTGAGGAGGATATTCGACACCGTATAGATGCGGTCCTCCTTGGCGCGCTGCTTAGCCTTGCGGGCGCGCTTCTCCTCTTTAGAGAGGCCCTCGAGGTTCTCGCCCTTCTCGAGCTCTTTGCGGCGTGCCTTAGACGAAGCCGGCACGACGCGAACGGAGCTCGCTGCTTGGCGGGCGGGCTTAGCAGATGCGGCAGACTTGCGCGCAACCCCGGTAACTTCGTGGGATTGCGTGCGCTTGTTCGTGGCGCTACGGGTACTCACTTATGCGTTCTCCTTCATGCTTGTGAACTGGGAGCCCGTGATGATCTGGAAGGCCTCGCGATAGCGCTCGGACGTGCCATCGATGACCTCGGCGGGCAGGTGCGGGGTCTCCCCCGTCATATCCCAGTTGGCCTTGAGCCAATTGCGGACGAATTGCTTGTCGTAGCTAGGCTGGATCTTGCCCTCCTCGTAGCTGGCAGCAGGCCAGAAACGGCTGGAGTCGGGCGTGAGACACTCGTCGATCAGCGTGACCTTGCCATCAATAACACCAAACTCGAACTTGGTGTCGGCAATGATGATGCCACGGGTCGCGGCGTACTCGGCGGCAGCCTTGTAGATCTTGAGGGAAAGGTCACGAATCTGCGTGGCGATGTCCTCGCCCACGATCTCGCAGCAACGCTCGAACGAGATGTTCTCGTCGTGGTCACCGATCTCGGCCTTCGTGGACGGCGTGAACAGCGGCTCAGGAAGCTTGGAAGCCTCGGTCAGGCCCTCAGGCAGCTGGATGCCGCAGACGGTGCCGTTCTCGTCGTAGGTCTTCTTGCCCGAACCGGTCAGATAGCCGCGGACGATGCACTCGATAGGAATCGTCTGGGCCTTCTTAACCAGCATGGCGCGGCCAGCGAGGTAGTCACGATACTCAGCAAACTCCTCGGGGAACTCCGCCGGGTCGATGGAAACGAGATGGTTGGGGACGATGTCGGCAAACTTATCGAACCAGAATGCCGAGATGCGATTGAGTACCTCTCCCTTAAACGGAATCTCGTCGGGAAGAATGAAGTCGAACGCAGAAATGCGGTCGGTGGCGACCATCAGCAGGTTGTCACCGGCATCGTAAATATCACGAACCTTGCCACGGGAATCCGGACGACGCTCCATCGTTGTCACGTGAGTCACTCCTTACCTAAATACGACAGAAATGCGGGTTCTTTCCCGCATGTTTTCGCAAACTCGGAGCGGCAGGGACGCGGCCCCTCCTTCACCGAATAGCGAAAAGCTAGTGCTCCATTGTAGTAGATGCCGCGTCTGCCGTGTGCTCGCGGGGCAGATGAATTGTAAAAGTCGTACCCTTTCCAAGCTCCGACTCCACGGATATGTAGCCATGGTGACGCTCGACGATCTGCTTGGTCACGGCGAGGCCAACGCCCAGGCCGCCAGCTTCGCGGGCGCGGCTGGCATCGGCGCGCCAAAACCGCCCGAAGATGCGCGACAAATCGTCCTTGGCAATACCGATGCCGGTATCAGAAACGGCAATGCTGACGTGCTTGCGGTCACTGAGCACCGACACCACGACCCAACCGCCCTCGGGGGTGTAGCGCATGGCGTTGCTCATGAGGTTGATAACACATTGCGTGATCATGTCGGGATCGGCCTCGACGACATCGTCGTGACCCTGGGTCTCGTCCGCAAAACGCAGGCGCAGATCGCGGTCGACAAACAGGCGCTCCTGGGCATTGACGATGGAACGCACGAAAGGAACCATGTCCACCGGCTCAAGGTTGAGCGGAGCCGTGCTGTTTTCCATGCGCGACAGGTCGAGCATCTGCTGCACCAGACGAGCCAGGCGGCGCGTCTCGGAAGCAACGGTCTCCAAATGCTCATCGTCGGTGGGATACACGCCATCCTGCATGGCCTCGACCGTTGCGAGCATGGCCATAAGCGGCGTGCGAAGCTCATGTGCAACGTCTGAGGTCAGGCGCTTCTCGTGTTTCATATCCTTCTCGAGCGAAGTGGCCATCTCATCGAAGGTCTCACCCAGCTGATCGATCTCGTCATCACCGCGCAGTCCCGTGCGAGCCGACAGGTCGCCGTCACGGATTTGCTTTGCGGTACTGGTGATGCGATGAATCGGCTTGGTGAGCATGCGCGACACGAGCGATCCGATAACGACCGAAATGCAGATTGCAACAACCGCGGCGAGGGCCATGGCGTTAAAGGTCTTCTCCCTAAACGCAGAGTCCGCCTTGGTGAGCAGAGCGTCGGAGCCGATGGCCCACAGCTTTACCTGTCCGACATGCTCGCCGGAAGACGTTACAATCTCGACGTTAGCAACGCTATCGGAGTCGGTTGGAGCAGACGAGACCGGGCTATGCGATGCCCTCTTGCCGCTCGTGTCGTCGGTCGTAGCCTGGTTTTCGCGTACATCGGCGGTGGCGCTTGCCGAGGGCCAGGAATCGTCATAAACGATCACGCCCTTTTTATTGACGACCTGCATGCCCAGATCGTCGGAAACCAAACTCGACGTTGCGACCGTGCGCAGTTCTCCCGCGGTCCAAGAGCCGTTTTCCTCATATGAGGTCGCCAACTTCTCGGCAGCGGAATTTGCGATTTCGACGATATTGGAGCGTGTGTAATCCGAAAAGACTGTGCCCCACACAACAGAGACAACGCCCACCAGCACCAATACTGTCATGAGCGATGTCAGAGCAAAAGCAAGTGCCATGCGCGAGGGATAGCTCATCGTTGGCCGTGAATCGGAACGAGGCGTGTTCCAACTAGCCTTGGAACCCGCCTCGCTCTCCTGCTTGTGCTTTTGTCCGATTTCAAAGCGCGCAGGTGTCATATGTGATTTCCCTATTTCTCGTCCGACTTATCGGTCTTGGCCGGAGCCTCGAAGCGATAGCCGACACCATGGACGGTGTAGAGCCACTTGGGCTTCTTGGGATCATCGCCCAGCTTGGCGCGAAGATTCTTCACGTGGCTATCGATGGTGCGCTCATAGCCCTCAAAGTCATACCCGAGCACTTTCTCGACCAGCTCCATGCGGTTATACACACGGCCGGGATGGCGGGCAAGCGTGGTGAGCAGCTTGAACTCGGAAGCCGTCAGATCGACTTCCTTGCCCTCGACCAAGATCTTGTGGCCCGAGATATCGATGACCAGATCGCCGAAGTCGAGTACCTCGACGGCGGGCTCGTCGGCCTGATGGGCACGGCGGAACAGAGCGCGAACGCGGGCGACGAGCTCGCGCGGCGAGAACGGCTTAATCAGATAGTCGTCGGCGCCGAGCTCAAGACCGATAATACGGTCCTCGATCTCGCCCTTAGCCGTCAGCATGATGATGGGGACATCCGAGGTATCGCGAATGGTGCGGCAAACGCGCTCGCCGGGGATCTTGGGGAGCATAAGGTCGAGCACGACCAGGTCGAACTGATGCTTCTCGAACTCCTCGATCGCGGACTGGCCGTCGCCGACGCCCACAACCCAGTAGCCTTCGCGCTCGAGATAGGCAGCGACGGCGTCACGGATTGCCTTCTCATCCTCGACCAGCAGAATCTTTTTTGCATCTGAAGCCATAACACGGCCCCCCTGTCTCAATTAGCTAAGAACAAGCCCATTTTAACGCACCTGAGCCCGCCAGATGCCGCTATGACGCGGCAGCTCGGCGGGCGGTACTCACAATTACAACGCGTTTATTCCCCTGTTGGCGCCTTTTTAACCCCTCTAAGCTTAAAGAGAGAATAGGCGTGCAGTGACTGTCTCTGGTATACCCTGGCTGTTGCGCACCGTGGCGTACGTAAGGAATGAGTCCGACTTTCCCGCCGTAGCTGGATAATCGCCATACTCCAAAGCGCGGTCGGGCGACAGCAGCGAGCCATAGGTCTTGGCAGAGGTGTCGATCAGGAAATGCGACGCCTGTACCTTAACAAGGTATTTATTCTTCTTGCCAGCCGCACATGCAAGCGGCTCGCGGGACAGGAAGAGATACGGCCCTCCCTCATTACCGATATACGTGCCCATGTTGCCCAGGCTGCCCACGCCACTATAGGCCGCCTCGATAGAAAACACGAAGGTATCGCCCATATATACGGCCTCGAAAGGCGAGACTGACGAGGGAAGAACTAGCTGGGCACGTTTGGTGTTGTTGCCGTCGGTCAGATCGATTGCCGTTATGCCGTAGTAGACGCCCTCGTCGTTGCGGACACGCGGCGAGATGGTCAAAATGCCGTCGCTCGCGCGCGGGGCCGATGCAAAGCGACCCGTCGATTTCCAAATTATCTCGGCCTTGGATTCATCAAGCGAGCGACGATAGCAAAACGAATCACTACTCGTTTTATTGCCGCCTGCCGAAGGCATTTTATACCAGATAACCGATGACCCGAACGCCGTAAACAGGGGCGGATCATAGTCCTTGCCACCTCGATCGAGCTCAACCACATCGCCAGAGAGCGAAGCGCCCGACAGATTTTGAGCGTAGAGCTTCCACGATGAATTGGCAAAGTTCATCTCAACCCACGCGAATACGCCGTCGCCGGCACGGACATCGTAGAATGCGTATCCCGTGCCCTCGATAGGATCCTCGATTAATGTGGTTAGCGAGCCATCGCCCAGGTTGAGCACACCGAGTGTGTTGGCGTGCAGTGCCGATGCGGGCGCCATCATCGCCGCGGCGTAATCGCCGTCGCAGTAGTACAGCAGCGTACCCAGAGGCAGCGTCCATGACGCCGCCGGCTCAAGATCGATGTCGACTGCCTCGTACTCATCCGTAATCGAGATGATTTTGGAATCATCCTTGATAACCTGCGGCTCGCCGGCGGCATCATCGCTGGTGCCCGTTTTTTTCGAGCATCCGGCAAGCACCGTGGCAGCGCCCGCGGCAGCCCCACCGAGTACAAAGCCGCGACGCGATATTCCGTTCTTGATGTGATCGGCGATACCCATTAGGCGATCTCGG
Source organism: uncultured Collinsella sp. (assembly GCA_900546725.1). GTDB lineage: Bacteria > Actinomycetota > Coriobacteriia > Coriobacteriales > Coriobacteriaceae > Collinsella. The sequence goes on from URDZ01000060.1 coordinate 6,940, forward strand.
CGCGAGCGGCCTCGATGGCGCGCGTAAGCTGGTCGGCGCAGGAGGTCTTTTTCATACCGCAGGTATTACCGGCGAGAACCTCGATTACGCGATCGGCAGGAGCGCCCTCGACCAGCTTGGAGATTGCCTTGAGATTGCCGTCGCAGCCACCGGTAAACTCAACGCCTATCACCTTGTTGCCGTCATCGGAAAGGTCAAGGTGAATATTGCGAGCACACACGCCCTGAGGCTTGTAATCAAACGAAATCATGCGATCCCCTCTCAGAATGTTATTCGAGACGACTATTATCCCCGTCTTTCCCTAAATGCAACGAGGCGCTTTGCCGGCAACACACATTACCAGCAAAGCGCCCTAAAAAGCTAACGTTATGCCCGAACCTACTCGAAGCTCAGCTGCTCCAGACGATCAAAGACCGTGTCGATACGGGTGAGGAAGTCCCATGGATCAAAGATCTCGTCGAGCTTCTCCTGGCTGACGGTGCAGCGCGGGTCGGCCTCGAGACGCTCCTTAAAGGTGGGGCCGGAGACACAATCCTGTACCTCGTGCCAGGTTGCCATGGCGTTCTCCTGCACAATGGCGTACGCGTCCTCGCGGGTGATGCCCGTATCGACGAGGGCGAGCAGCACCTTGGAGGAGAAGATGAGGCCGCGGGTCTTATTGAGGTTGGCCATCATGCGGGCAGGGTACAGCTGCAGGCCGTCGATAACGCGAATGAGGCACTGGAACATGTGGTCGAGGGCGATGAAGCTGTCGGCCTGGGCGACGCGCTCGGCAGAGGAGTGCGAAATGTCACGCTCGTGCCACAGGGCGACGTTGTCGAAGGCAACCTGCGCGTTGGCCTTCACGACGCGCGACAGGCCGCAGACTTTCTCCATGGTGATGGGGTTGCGCTTGTGCGGCATGGCTGAGCTGCCCTTTTGGCCCTTACGGAACGGCTCCTCGGCCTCGAGCGTATCAGTCTTCTGCAGATTGCGGACCTCGGTAGCGATGCGCTCGCAGGTGGCTGCGGTGGTGGCGAGAACGCCGGCGAGATAGGCGTGATGGTCGCGGCTGATAACCTGCGTGGACAGCGGGTCGTGAACCAGGCCCAGGTGCTCGCAGACATACTCCTCGACGAACGGCTCGATGGAGCTGTACGTGCCGACAGCGCCCGAGATGGCACCGAAGGCAACATTCTTGCGGGCGTCCTCAAGACGATCCAGATCGCGCTTGAGCTCCCAGGCCCAAGAGCCAAACTTCATGCCGAAGGTCATCGGCTCGGCGTGGATGCCATGAGTGCGGCCGGCACAGAGCGTGTTGCGCTCCTCAAAGGCGCGACGCTTGCAAATCTCGCCGAGCTTCTTGACGTCCTCGATGATCAGGTCGCAGGCCTGGGTGAGCTGGTAGCACAGGGCCGTGTCGCCCAGATCCGAGCTGGTCATGCCATAGTGAACCCAGCGGCTGGGCTTGGGGTCGCCCTCGGGAACATCGGCATCGATGTATTCCTTCATGTTGGTCAGGAAGGCAATGACGTCGTGGCGCGTGACTTCCTCGATCTCATCGACCTTCGCCTTCTCAAAGTTGGCATGGTCGCGGATCCACTGGGCCTCGTCTTTGGAAATACCGATCTTGCCGAGCTCCGCCTGGGCCTCGCAGGCCAGAACCTCGATCTCCTGCCAAATGGCGTACTTGTTCTCGAGGGAGAAGATGTGTCCCATCTCCGGGCGGGTATAGCGATCGATCATAGCGGCTCCTTTTTGGTTATTGGCACGTTGGTCGTAACCCAACCATTGTACCGTGCGCAGGTGCAAGTATGGGCAGTAGGCATTAACCTAACATTTTGGAATTGGAGCGACCATGAGGACGTCTGCGCATTTGCTTCGCAAATACGCACCGGCTGCGGTCGGCAGACCCGGTCCGCGCACACGCACGGGCACAGCGGGTTGGACCCGACGTTCCCGAGGTCCCCCGTACTCGATGGAGCGGGCAACGGGACATCCGCGTATTTGCTTCGCAAATACGCACCGGCTTCAGGCGCCCGTCGGCGCCTTCGCCTGCTCGCTACAAACGCTTCGCGTTTGCTTAACGCTCGCACCCTGGCGGGTTCGAGTCCCGGCGCTTGGTAGTAAAAAGCACGGCAACGTAACGCTGCCGTGCTTGTGCTTTTTACTGGAGCGGGCAACGGGACTCGAACCCGCGAGTGTCAGCTTGGGAAGCTGATGCCTTACCACTTGGCGATGCCCGCATATGTGGGGGATAGTATAACGCGGTTGTCTTGTTCGATACAAGGGTGGCGATGCTTGTTTTAGCTGTGAAGATTCGTTTGAAAATCGCGTCAATTGTGGAGACGAGGACCTTTAACCTCCTGTTCTCCCTATCTTCTACCTGCACTTTTGCTTGATTGTTGAATTTGAGCTCAATTTGTCAGGAATTGGGCAAGCTTTTGGTCAGGCTCCGGTACTTACCCGCATGAACCTCGGGGGTAGCCTCATCCTACGCGTCGCAGCCTCCCCGTGCGGCGCACGAGGGATAAGGAGCAGCCATGTCCAACGCACCCACGCACTCTGTCCACAGCGCAATCGCAACAGGTCCGCTGCTCCTGCTCCTCTTCCTGCTTTTCGGCTGCCTGGCACCGGGAGCCGCATTTGCCGTCGATGGCTACGACCAGCTCGGCTTCCGCACTATTAGCGATGATTGTGGACCCTTCTTCATCGGCAAGTATGAAGCTCAAGACACCTCGATTGCCTACTGCATGAACCAGGAGCGCCCCGGCCCCACCAAACCGGGTGGCCCATGGCTCAACTTTGATCAAGGCTGGGTGTGGCTCGACGACGAGTTCGCGGCAATCGTTTGTCACGGATATCCCACCACCACGTCGTTTGGCGGTTACCATCTTTCACCCGATCGCGCCCGCGCCGCCACCCAGCTTGCCGTATGGATGCTCAACGGCACTACCCATGTCGACGGCACCTACTCCTACACGACCGCTCAGGGTAAAACCAAGAGCGGACACTTTACCGCCGACAATGAAGTCGTGGCGGCTGCGCGGCGGCTCCACGACAGCGCAAAATCAGGAAGCATCAAAGCCGCTCCGCACCGCGCGCGACGCTATCTAGGGGCCGTATCGGGCGGCAGCAAACGTCAAGACATGCTCTATGTACTGCCGGCGGTCTCTGTTTCCTTCCAAAAGCAGTCTGCTAACACCGCTATTACCAGCGGAAACAATACCTATCAGTTTACCGGGGCAACATTCGATATTTTTGAGAGCGCCAGCGGCGCGCGTGTCGGCACCATCAAGATGGACAGCAACGGTCGAGCGCAAGCAACACTTCTGCCCAACACGGCATACTACCTAGTTGAAACGAAGGCGCCGGCCGGCTATGTCCCCCGCCACGATCGTATTGCCTTTACCACGGGGAATGACGGCGGGCGGGTCGCCATTGATGAACAGCCCGGCACCATCAACCTGCGTATCGTAAAACTCGATGCCGCGACGAATGCCGGCCCCCAGGTGGGATCTTCACTCGCAGGAGCAGAGTTCACGTGTGTGTCGCAATCAACCCCTGGATGGGCACAAATCCTCACGACCGACGAAAGCGGTCGGGCCGCCCTCGCCGATGTCCCCTTAGGAACCTTTACCATCTACGAATCAAAAGCCCCCGAGGGCTACCTGCCATCCAACGACAGCTGGACCTATACCGTTGGAGCCGACCAGCTCGGCGATTCAGGCGTGGTCGAGATCGAATCTCGCGTTTCCGATATCCCCATTGCGTTTAACCTTGAGATTTCCAAATTCAAGGATTACGGCAATAGCGACCAATCCGGCCTGGAGCAGCCGTCGGGTGGTGTTGTCTTTGAGGTTGTCAGCAACAGCTCTCAGCAGGTTGTTGGCACACTGATCACAAACATCTATGGCTTTGCCTCCACCAAAGATCAGCCCGAAGCATGGTTCGGCACAGGCAAGCGACCCGCCGGTGTCCACGGAGCCGTCCCATACGACCGTGCCGGCTACACGGTTCGCGAGGTTCCGGAAACCGTCCCCGAGGGTTTTAAACGTGCAGGGGAATGGACCGTCGGGGCCAATCAGATTTCCGACGGCGCCGAGCTTCAATATATCGTGGACAACCACGCTCTGTCGACGCATCTCCAGATTGTAAAACGCGATGCCCAAACAGGCGCTTCTGTTCCCCTAGCCGGATTCACCTTCCAACTCCTCGACAGCAATCACGAACCTGTCTCACAAACTTGCTGGTATCCAGCACATAACGTAATGGACACCTTTACGACTGACGCGACCGGGACCGTCACACTGCCCGAATCGCTCGTGCCGGGCACCTATTATGTACGCGAAACCTCGGCCAAAGAGCCCTATCTTGTCGGCGAGGAGATCGAGGTAAACATACCCGCCGACATGAACCTAACGCCCGTTGCAATCGCCTCGTATTATGACCACGCCGCGACCGGAAACATCAGGATCGTTAAAACCGATGCCATAGACGGCAGCAGCCTCGCGGGCGCCGTCTTTGAGATCCGTGCCTCGGGTGATATCGTGCGCCCCGACGGTAGCATTGCCGCGCTCGACGGTGAGACTGTCGCGACCGTCACGACGGATGAAACTGGAGAAGCACGCGCGGGCAACCTCCCACTGGGATCTGGCACCGCACGCTACGAGGTTGTCGAGACTCAAGCGCCGGCAGGCTTCTTGCTCGATCAGACAACCCATATTGTCGACCTTACTTATGCCGACCAGAAAACACCCGTTGTAGAAGCACGGCTTAACGTATCCGACGATTACACCAAGGTTGATATCTCCAAGGTCGATGCAAGCGGTGAGCAGGAAGTGGAAGGCGCACAACTCACCTTATATGGTCCCGATAAAACCGAAATAGACTCCTGGACCTCATCCGACAAGCCACACCGCGTCGAACATCTTGCACCCGGCACCTACTCGTTGCGCGAAATGATGTCTCCGCGGACCTATGACCTTGCCGAGGAAATAACGTTTGAAATAAAGGATACGGGAGAAGTCCAATCCGTCGCGATGAAGGATGCGCCCATCGAGATCAAGGGACAGGTCGACAAGCGTCAGGAACTTGTCCAACCTATCGAAAAGGGCCTGTTGGCTAACGGCGATGGTAAAAATCGCGCCGCGACGCAAACTAATACGGATGGACTTTTCTCCTATACCATCGACGCTCGAAACGATTCCGCTACTTGGGTTGATGAGTTTACGATTACCGATGATCTTGAGTGCGCCAAAGACGGCACGGCGAGATTCATCTCAATCGAAACCCCCGTCGCCATCGGCGACCTCAACGGTCTGTGCAACGTGTGGTATCGCACGACGCCGTTGGACTCGACAGACGTCGATGAGCCGGCGAACGCGACACTTGACGATGGACACGAAAATCCTTGGCTTGAGTCCGACGAAGTAAAAGAGAGCCTTGGTGAGGACTGCCGCCTCGTCGATTACGACGGCTGGCGCCTCTGGAAGGCGGATGTCTCGACCACGGAATCCACCACACTCGAGGCGGAAGAGCTCGACCTTGCATCCAATACCGTCGTAACAGGCATTCGAATTGAATACGGTGCGGTAGCCGCCGACTTTACGACTCGAAGCGATGCGGATTCTTGGACCCGCGATGATCTCAAAGATGAGCACGACGACCTTGACGATGCCAAAGCAATCCTTGGCACAGACGCTCGGGGCGCAGTCGTACACATGCAGGCAACGTCGGCTTATACGCCCCAAACCGCACTCACCAACAGCGCGCGCGTCGATCTTTGCCGCAACGGTGGCGGCGATAAACTTGAGTCACATGACGAGGACAGCGTCATTCAACGCTGTACCCTACCGCAGGACCTACCGGCAACAGGATCAGTTCCCATCGCCGCTTGCATCACCGCGCTCCTGACCTCGGGTGCCGCAGCCCTATGGTTCGCTCGCCTTAGGTCGATCCCAAAGAAGCGCTAGCGCGATGAAAAAGCGGG
>URDZ01000061.1:0-12721 GCA_900546725.1 uncultured Collinsella sp.
CGGGCTGCACAGGCGTCGCAGCGGCAGCCTCATCCTCGGCGATATAAGCCAAGCAGTCCTTCAGCTCGTTGCGGTAGCGGTTCTTCCAGCCCTCATGATACTGGGGCTGGCTCGCAAACTTAGTGGCGACATTGTTAACCACACTATTGGAGAGCGCCGTCACAAACTCGCGGTCGGACATATCGTTGGAAAGATTCGCCCAGCGGAAGAAGTCCCTGCAGCCACCGGTGCCGCACATGTTGGTGATGCTCCACACCATGCCCTTGACGCAATCGGCACGGCCCGAAATATCAATACCAAGGCCGCTCTTGAGCCACGCCTCGGTCACCGCATAGTACGAGTTGTACGCATAGGCATCTTGAAGTGCTGAGAACTCAACAGGATCGGTGTTGTACGCACCTTGGAAGGCATCCTGCGCGATATGGCCCAGCTCGGTGAGCTGGCCGTTCTCGTACATGGCATTACTCGTGTTGGAAATCTCGCTGCCGCGATCAATCGCATCCTTGAGCATGCTGTATTTTTCGGGGTTGTAGTTGTAGGCCTGCTTCATAAACGGAATGAGCGACCAACGGCGGTCGAACTGGTAATAGCCCAGTGCGTTATAGCCGTCACCATACGAAAATCCCTGGTTGTAGTTACCATGGCTCTCGTACTTGGTAAAGTACTTCATCTCGGGAGTCACATTGACAAACGAAACGCCCTGAACCGACCTCAGCACGCCCGAGAAGGACTGCTGGGTGTAAAGGCCCTTATCGATATCGGTGGCATCCGAGGCAACGCCCGGCGTGGGCTCCTCGGCAGCGGCGGGTGCCGGCGCGGAAACGGCGCCAAACGAAAGCGCCAGCGTCAGGCCCGCGACAATAGCAGAATGCTTGGGCTGCATAAGATCCTCCCTGCATTGGTGTAGTTAAAGTTCAGTTTGCAAAGATAAAAATAAGTATTGCAGCTCGCCCGTTGTTACACAACAACCCCTCGGTAAACGGCAACAACCCTCCGCGGAATCTTAAGGAATTGCGCTCAACCTACAATTTGATGTCGAAGTTGATTTCGGGGACGGCGGCCAGGTCGGCCAACGTCACGCCGTCGACGTACTTTTCGATTACGTCATCCAGACCGCGCCAGAACTTGACGGTCGAGCACAAATCGCTGCGGGCGCAGCTGTTGTCGATGCCATCGCACGCCACCGGAGCCGTGCTGCCCTCAACGGCACGCAGGATGTCGCCGGCGCGCACCTCGGCCGGGTCCTTGGCCATCATGTAGCCGCCGCCCTTGCCGCGCACGCTCTTAAGCAGGCCCGCCTTCATAAGCGGACGAACCAGCTGCTCCAGATACTTTTGCGAGATATGCTCGCGGTCGGCAACCTCGCGCAAGGCAATCTTGCCCTCGGCGTCGCCCAGCGCCGCGATATAGATCATCAGACGGAGGGCATAGCGGCCCTTAGAAGAAATGAGCATACCTACCCTCTCGTCGTAGCCGAGACAAAATACCAGGCTTGTTTGTCCCAAATCTTATGCACGCGGGGCAAACAAGCCTGATTATTATGTCCCACATCTAAAAAGTCGAGTGGATTAGTCGGGTTTTCCCTTGACTAACGCCGAACCCATAGTAACTTTATTCCGAGAAGATTCCTAGGGTTTAGTACACCTATGAGTACACCATATACAGAGAGGGACAGCATGAGCGCAAATCCGCTGCTTTCCATCGAAGGTCTGACCGCCTCCGTGGACGAGAAGACCATTCTCCACAACGTCAACCTCAACGTCGCCGCAGGCGAGACCCACGTGCTGATGGGCCCCAACGGCGCCGGCAAGTCCACCCTCGGCCATCTGGTCATGGGCGACCCCGTCTACACCGTCAACGACGGCCGCATCGTCTTTGACGGCCAGGACATCACTGAACTCACCACCGACAAGCGCTCGCGCGCCGGCCTGTTCCTGAGCTTCCAGGCCCCGGTCGAGATTCCGGGCGTGCCGCTGTCGAGCTTTTTGCGCGCCAGCATCGCCGGCCGCCCCGGCCTGGAGATGAAGGGCAAGGAGTTCCGCCGCCGCGTGAAGGAGCTCGCGGCCGAGCTCAACATGGATACCGCCTATCTCAACCGCGAGCTGGGCGTGGGCTTCTCGGGCGGCGAGAAGAAGAAGGTCGAAATGCTCCAGCTTCTGCTGCTGCAGCCCAAGCTCGCCATCCTCGACGAGACCGACTCTGGTCTGGACGTCGACGCGCTTTCCACCGTCAGCCACGGCATGGACGCCTACCGCAAGAGCTGCGACGGCTCCATGCTCATCATCACGCACAACACGCGCATCCTGGAGCACCTGGATGTCGACCGCGTCCACGTTATGGTCAAGGGCCACATCGTACGCGAGGACGACGCCTCGCTCATTCCCTGGATCGACAAGAACGGTTTTGAGACCTTCGAGCGCGAGGCCGCCGAGCAGCGCGCCCAGGCCGAAGCCGCCGCTGCCGAGCAGCAGGCGTAAAGGGGCGACGCAATGACCAAGAACCGCACCGAGGTCGCGGACATCGACCGCAGCCTCTACGACTTCACCTATGGCGAGGAGGGATTCGAGCGCCTCGACGCCGGCATCACGCCCGACATCGTGCGCGAGATCAGCGCCAAGAAGGACGAGCCGCAGTGGATGCTCGACCTGCGCCTCAAGTCCCTCGAGATTTTCAACCGCTTCCCGGATCCGACGTGGGGCCCCTCCATCGAGGGCTTGGACATGGACAACATCGTCACCTACGTCAAGCCCAACACCGACCAAAAACACGACTGGGAGTCGGTGCCCGACGACATCAAGAACACCTTTGAGCGCCTGGGCATCCCCGAGGCCGAGCGCAGCTACCTAGCGGGTGTCGGCGCGCAGTACGACTCCGAGCTGGTCTACCACAACATGCAGGACACGGCGTCCAAGATGGGCATCGTCTACTCCGGCATCGAGGAGGCCCTGCACGACCCGCAGTGGGAGCCGCTCATCCACGAGAAGTTCATGACGCTCATCCCGCCCACCGACCACAAGTTTGCGGCGCTGCACGGTGCCGTGTGGTCGGGCGGCTCGTTTGTCTACGTGCCCAAGGGCGCCAAGCTCGACTTCCCGCTGCAGAGCTACTTCCGCCTTAACGCCAAGGGCGCCGGCCAGTTTGAGCACACGCTCATCATCGTCGAGGACGACGCCGACCTGCACTTCATTGAGGGTTGCTCCGCGCCCAAGTACAACGTGGCCAACCTCCACGCCGGCGCCGTCGAGCTCTTTGTGGGCAAGCGTGCGCACCTGCGCTACTCGACCATCGAGAACTGGTCCAAGAACATGTACAACCTCAACACCAAGCGTGCGCGCGTGGACGAGGACGGCGACATCGAGTGGATCAGTGGCTCCTTCGGCAGCCACGTGGGCTACCTCTACCCCATGAGCGTGCTCAACGGCCGCCGCGCCCGCTCGAGCTTTACCGGCATCACCTTTGCCGGCGCCGGTCAAAACCTCGACACCGGCTGCAAGGTCGTGCTCAACGCACCCGATACCTCGGCAACCGTCGAGACCAAGGGCATCTCTAAGAGCGGCGGTATCCAGACCTTCCGCAGCTCTATTGTAGCGACGCCCAAGGCCGAGGGCTCCAAGGCAACCGTGAGCTGCCAGTCGCTGATGCTCGACGACCAGAGCCGCTCCGACACCATCCCCGCCATGGACATCCGCGCCAAGAACGTCGACATCGGCCACGAGGCCACCATCGGCCGTATCGGCGACGACAAGGTGTTCTACCTGATGAGCCGCGGCATCTCAGAGGAAGAGGCCCGCACCATGATCGTCAACGGCTTTGCCAACCCGGTCTCCAAGGAACTGCCACTTGAGTACGCCGTCGAGATGAACAACCTGATCAAGCTCGAGATGGAAGGAGCGATCGGATAATGAAACAGGAAACCAACACCGCTGCTACCACGCTCGAGCAGGTCAACGCGATGCCCGCAGCAACCTGGGGCTGGTTGAAAATGAATCAGACCAAGCTCGAGCTCTCTGACGAGCTTGCCGCCGCTCCCGCCGAGACCATTGAGGTCGAGGGCTTGGACGAGCAGTTTACTGGCGTGACAGACGCGTTCGACGCCGCCATGGACGCCATGGCCGAGCGCTTCCCCGAGCGCCGCGCCTCCGCCCCCGGCGACGCCGCCGACCGCGCCCGCATCACGCCCGAGACCGAGCTCGACGTGCCCGCCACCTCTGTCTACCAGGCCGGTGCCATCAAGCTCGAGGAGGAGCTCTCCCCTGCTGAAGCCTTCGAAACCGGCACGGGCGAGGCTGCCTACGCCTACTTGGCCGAGCACGCTACCAAGCGCTTCGTCATCGATGTGCCCGCATACAATCACGCCACGGTTACCGTGCGCGTGAGCGGCGTCGACGCTGCCGCGACCATCGCCGCCATCGATGTCGTCGCCCGTCCGCAAGCAACGCTCGACCTGCGCATAGCCCTGGACTCCCCCGTTGCCGGCCAAGGCGTCGTGGGCTCCGCGCTACGCGTGTGCGCCCACGAGTACGCCACCGTCAACGTGACCTGCACGCAGACGCTCGACGATAGCTGGATCGCGCTCGACGACACCGGCCTGTTCCTGGACGAGGGCGCGCGCGTCAACGTGCAGCACACCGTCCTGGGTGCCGGCGCCAGCGCCACCGGCCTTGCCGGAGACCTGCTGGGCGACACCGCCAAGGTGACGATCGATACCGATTATCTGGGCGCCCGCGAGCAGGTGCGCGACTTTAACTACGAGCTGCGCCACCGCGGCCGCAAGACCGAGTGCGAGATCGACGCCAACGGTGTGCTGACTGGCACGTCCAAGAAGGTCTACCGCGGCACCATCGACCTCGTGCACGGCTGCAAGGGTGCCGTCGGCACCGAGCGCGAGACCGTACTGCTCGCCAACAAGGGCGTCGACAACAAGACTGTCCCCGTCATCCTGTGCGACGAGGACGACGTCGCCGGCAACCACGGCGCCACCATCGGCCACGTCCGCGACGAGCAGCTGTTCTACCTCGCTTGCCGCGGCCTTGACCAAAACGCCGCCGAGGACCTGTTCATCCGCGCCAAGCTGGAGGACGCCGCGCTTTCCGCCACCGATGAGCGCACCCGCGCCGCCGTCGTCCGCCTGGGCAACAACCTGATCGATAACTTTGAAGAGGAGCTCGCATGATCGATACCGAGCACGTTAAATGCGATACCTGTACTGCCCCCGAGCCCATGGAGCTCGACGCCAGCGACGAGGCCTCGCGCGGCTGGCCTACCGTCGACATCGAGACCAACCCCTACAAGGCGCAGTTCCCGCTGTTCCAGCAACACCCCGAAATCGCCTTCCTCGATAGCGCCGCCACCGCGCAGCGCCCCGCCTGCGTGCTCGACGCCGAGCGCGATTTCTACCAGCGCATGAACGCCAACCCCCTGCGCGGCCTATACTCGCTGTCCGTCGAGGCCACCGAGGCCATTGCGAAGGTGCGTCAGCAGATCGCTGACGTCATCGGCGCCCCCAATGCCAACGAGGTCGTCTTCACCCGCAACACGAGCGAGTCGCTCAACCTGGTCGCCAAGAGCTTTGCGCCTACGGTACTGGAGCCGGGCGACGAGGTCGTCATCACCATCATGGAGCACCACTCCAACCTGATTCCGTGGCAGCAGGTCTGCCGCGAGACCGGCGCCAAGCTCGTCTATCTCTACCCCGCCAAGACCGGCCAGCTCACCACCGAGGAGGTTCTTGCCAAGGTTGGTCCCAAGACCAAGATTCTGGCCGTGGGTCAGGTTTCTAACGTGCTGGGCGTCGAGAACCCGGTCAAGAACCTCGGCAAGCTCGTCCACAAGTACGGCGGCTATCTGGTCGTCGACGGCGCACAGTCGCTGCCGCACATGCCGGTCGATGTGGCCGACCTGGGAGCCGACTTCTTTGCCTTTAGCGCACACAAGGCCATGGGCCCCATGGGCATCGGCGTGCTGTGGGGCAAGATGGACCTGCTCAACGCCATGCCGCCCATGCTCACCGGCGGCGAGATGATCGATTCGGTCACCGAGCAGGACGCCGTCTGGGCGCCCGTCCCCGAGAAATTCGAAGCCGGCACGCAGGACGCCGCCGGCATCTTCGCCACGGGCGCCGCCCTTGATTACCTGGTCAACACGGTGGGTTACGAGAACATCCAGGCCCGCGAGCAGGCACTCGTCCACTATCTGATGGGCGAACTCATGCAGCTCGACTTTGTCCAGATCATCGGTTCCATCTATTGGGACAACCACCACGGCGTTGTGAGCTTTAACGTCAAGGGCATCCATCCGCACGACGTCGCGAGCATCATGGACATGGACGGCGTCTGCATCCGCGCCGGCCACCACTGCGCGCAGCCGCTGCTCACCTGGCTGGGCGTCGAGAACCTCGCCTGCTGCCGCGCCAGCGTGGCCTTCTACAACGACAAGGCCGACATCGACAAGTTCATCGCCGGTCTGCATCACGTTTGGAGCACGTTCAATGGGTAATCTGTACACCTCCACCACGTTTATGGAGCACAACTCGCACCCCGACTATAAGTACGAGATGGATGCTCCCACGCACGAGCACGACGGTATCAACCCCAGCTGCGGTGACGAGCTCACCTTGCAGCTGCGTGTCGAGAACGATGTAATCGAGGAAGCCTCGTTTACCGGGCACGGCTGCGCCATAAGCCAGGCCAGCGCCGACATCATGGCCGACCTCATCACCGGCGAGACGGTCGAGGAGGCGCGTCGCTTGGCGGGACTCTTCCTCGCCATGATCCGCGGCGAGAAGCTCTCCGAGGACGACCTGGAAGACCTGGACGAAGCCGCCCAGCTCCAGGACATCTCGCACATGCCCGCCCGCGTCAAATGCGCCGAGCTCGCCTGGCGCACCCTCGACGGCATGCTCGAGGGGCAAACAAACCAGTAGCTTATGCCCCGAATCCAAGGGTTTTAATTGCCGAGCCGCCCGATACGGGCGGCTCTGTTTTTACCTAATGAGCGCGGTGGCACAAAGTCCGCGCGTCCGGCGCCCCGTCTGACATTTGCCACACAGCCAGACGCGAACACGGGCGTTTTCCACAGCACCAAAGGCCTGCGGCAGGGCCCCGGGCCCGCCAAGCAATGCGCCAAGCCCCGTTCTGCGAAGCTCCGACTCGCTTCGCGCCTGCCGCAGACGGGTCCCATAGGGAGCGGCGTGCATTTTTGCGAGTATTCAGCACGCCAAGCTGTGTGTATACGCATCGAAAGCGTTAATCAACATCTTCAGGCGCATATATATTGTGTTTAGAACAAGCATCGCGGTCTGACGGGACGCAGACACGTGCTTCGGGGGCGCAACGGCAGGGATCAATAGCTTCGGGGTCCGCATGTTGCAAGATTGCGTCGGTGCCGACAGCACCACGATGCTGAAAACTCCGTTTTTTGCACGGCGCAGACGGGGGTAGGCACGGGCAAACCCGGACTGAGCCGTTATTTTATGCAAGATGGCGATTGTTCTATGCATATTAAGAAGTGCAGTTACCTCACCAAGCTTTTGAACGCTGGTTGCGGCGTATGGACGACCCCAGCTGCGGTGAAAAGGCGACCTTACATCACGTTTCCGCCAGCCCGCATCGCCGTTCGCGCGCGGGCGCGCACGATACGAGAGACGGTACTTTTGCCAATCCCGGTATACCGCTCAATCTGGCGCACCGTAAAGCCGGCATTGTTCAATCCAACAATAACAGTATCGCGCTGCGCCGGCGGTGCAGTTTTAACCCCGTTGAGCGGAACCCCGAGACTCTTCGCCAACTTGCCGGCAAAGGCATTGCGTTCCCACTCTGTCTCTTTCATATCGCACAGCGCTGGCTTGCTGCCGTCGGGCGTCGAAAGCGAATAGGCAATAAAGCCCTCGGCAGAACCAAAAAGCTCAAGCACGCAAGAAGGATCAGAAAATCCCCTCGCGACATCAGCCGCGTCACCGTCGTAAGCGCACAAATGCTCCGCAAAGCTACTCCAGGGATAACGCTCGATTAGGCTAACGCCCGCCTCCTGCGGATCGGCGTGTACGGAGCGAATAGCCTCCATCACCTGCCAGTCGGTATCGAGCGAGCGCCGGTCAAAACGGTTCTGGAACAGATGGCCTGTGCGCCTCGTGCGTTTATTGAACCGCCGCGCGTACGTCAAAAGCAGCCGGTGCATCGCCGCGCTCATCGCGTCCTCGTAATCTGCAAGCACCAGACGCACGTGATTGCCCATAAGGCACCAGGCGATAACCGTCACGCCCGCCTTGCGGCAGCACTCACGCATCAGCTCCAAGAACTCCCACCGGTCTTCATCGCCCTCAAAGATGAGCTGCTTGCCCGTACCGCGGGCACAGACATGGTAAAAGCCGGTAACCGTTCTCCAAACGCGCTGCATGGCGCTCCCTTCGCCGGGATCTGCTTGCCATCCAATACAGCACGATTGAAGCGTGCCATCAAAACATTCACGCAAAACAATTCGCTCGCGCGGCCAAAGGCAGTAAACAGGCGGCGAACGGCACCGTTGCAACAGGTCAACCCCCGCAACGCTTACAAGAGCTGCCCAAAAGCTTGCCAAAGACGGACCCCCTCTACGGAAGTTCGCGACCACAGAACATAGAGTTAAACCGTTTCAATTAAAACTTCCGGACTTCTCGCTACGAAAACTGAGCCGTTCGCCGAATATTCCGTGCATTTCGCGGTATTATAGGGGCTGCATGTCATGTCCCTTTCGAAGGGTCGCCCGGCAATCGCCAGCCACGGCCCCCAGACGGGACGCCAACACGATAGAGAGGAGAGGCATGCAGTACTCACAGGAAGTGGAGAACATGTGCCCCGTTGCCAAGGGTGCATACCACGGCCCCGCACCCATCCCCGAGGAGGGCAAGTGGGTCCAGGCTAAGGAGATTTCCGACATCTCCGGTCTTACGCACGGTGTGGGTTGGTGCGCACCTCAGCAGGGCGCCTGCAAGCTCACGCTGAACGTCAAGGACGGCATCATCGAGGAGGCCCTCGTTGAGACCATCGGCTGCTCGGGCATGACCCACTCTGCCGCCATGGCTTCCGAGATCCTTCCCGGTAAGACCATCCTCGAGGCCCTCAACACCGACCTCGTCTGCGACGCCATCAACGTTGCTATGCGCGAGATCTTCCTGCAGATCGTTTACGGCCGCAGCCAGACCGCGTTCTCCGAGGGCGGCCTGCCCGTGGGCGCCTCCCTCGACGACCTCGGCAAGGGCCTTCGCTCTCAGGTCGGCACCATGTTCGGCACCAAGGCCAAGGGCGCTCGTTACCTCGAGCTCGCTCAGGGCTACGTCACCCGCATGGCTCTCAACGACAAGAACGAGATCATCGCGTTCGAGTTCCTGAACCTCGGCAAGTTCACCGACGCCGTCAAGGCCGGCAAGACCCCCGAGGAGGCCATCGCTGGCGCTATGGGCCACTATGGTCAGTGGGAGAACGCTGCCAAGTACATCGACCCGCGCACCGACGAGGAGACTCACTCCGTCGCCAGCGTGTTCCCGGTTCACGAGTAGAAAGGGAGGGAAATAACTATGACTGTTACGTTCGAAGGTTACGAGCGCCGCGCTGACAAGATCAACAAGTGCCTCGCCGACAACGGCATCGCCTCCCTCGAGGAAGCTCTGCAGATCTGCACCGACAAGGGCTTCAACCCGCGTGAGATCGTCAACAACACCCAGTCCATCGCCTTCCAGAACGCCGAGTGGGCCTACACCCTCGGTTGCGCTCTCGCTGTCAAGCGTGGCGCCAAGTCTGCTTCTGAGGCTGCCGCCATCATCGGCGAGGGCATCCAGGCCTTCACCGTTCCCGGCTCCGTCGCCGAGGACCGCAAGGTCGGTCTGGGCCACGGCAACCTGGGCGCTATGCTGCTCTCCGACGACACCGAGTGCTTCGCCTTCCTGGCCGGTCACGAGTCCTTCGCTGCCGCTGAGGGTGCTATCGGCCTGGCTCTGAACGCCAACAAGGCTCGCAAGAAGCCGCTGCGCGTTATTCTCAACGGTCTGGGCAAGGACGCCGCTCAGATCATCGCCCGCATCAACGGCTTCACCTACGTGAAGACCCAGTTCGACTACTTCACGGGCGAGCTCAAGGTCGTCGAGACCATCCCCTACTCCGATGGTCCCCGTGCCGCCGTCAACTGCTACGGCGCCGACGACGTCCGCGAGGGCGTTGCCATCATGTGGCACGAGAACGTCGACATCTCGATTACCGGTAACTCCACCAACCCCACGCGCTTCCAGCACCCCGTCGCTGGCACCTACAAGAAGGAGCGCCTCGAGGCTGGCAAGAAGTACTTCTCCGTCGCTTCTGGTGGCGGCACTGGCCGTACCCTGCACCCGGACAACATGGGCGCCGGCCCTGCCTCTTACGGCATGACCGACACCATGGGCCGTATGCACTCCGACGCCCAGTTCGCCGGTTCTTCCTCCGTGCCTGCGCACGTCGACATGATGGGTCTCATCGGCATGGGCAACAACCCCATGGTCGGTGCCACCGTCGCCTGCGCTGTCGCCGTCGAGGAGGCCCTCAAGGCCTAATCGCACCCGCGCGATGCTCATATAGTTGAGCTTTGGAGCCGCTACCCACCCGGGTAGCGGCTCTTTTTGTTTGCGCTGTCGCAGGGTAGCTAATGCCGATATATCAATTGGGGCGAAATACAAGATGTGATGAGATGGAGCGTCAGAGCGTCCATGACGCCCACCTGCCATATTTGCCCTTTACCGATTTGCCGGGTCTTTGCGGCCCCATTGCCGATCACCCGTGCGACAATGCGCCGGACGAGAAAGGAGTCCGATGGAATCGACTGATGTACTGGTAATTGGATCTGGCATTGCGGGCCTTTGCGCCGCCATCGAAGCGGCACGCACGGGTGCAACCGTCACTGTGGCAAGCGCCGGCAAGACTATGAGTGGATCGAGCTTCTTCCCGGGTACCTGGGGCCTCGGCCTCATCGGTCCCGTCGACGAAGACGACGAGCAGGACCTCATCGACACCATCCTGGCCGTCGGCGGCGGCGTTGCCGACCCCGAACTCGTCCAAACGTTCGTCCACGGCATTCCCCAAGCGATTGACTGGCTCGAGCAAGACCTGGGCGTTGAGCTCCAGCGTCCGCAAAGCGCCAAGAGTGCTCAACAAAAGCAATTTATCCCCTGCTTTGACCACAAGACGCGCATGTGGCGCGGCCTCACCCGCAAGCCCCTTGAGGACGCTCTGACGACCTGGATCGAGTCGCTCCGCATTCGCCTGCTCCCCCGCCATGAGCTTATCGACCTTGTTGAGGACACGAACGGCAGAATAACCGGAACCGTACTCTACGACCTTACCGAAAATCGAATCGTGCCCTTTGCTGCCAAGGCCACGGTCATCGCAGCCGGTGGCACAGGCGGCCTGTTCGAGCGCAGCCTTACGTCGGCTGATGTGCTCAGTTCCTCGCAGGCCATCGCGCTGGCGCACGGCGCAACACTTACTAATATAGAGTTCATGCAGATGATGCCCGGCTTCATCGAGCCCAGGCGTAACTTGGTCTTCAATGAGAAAACCTGGCGCTACGTGCACGTAGACCAGCCGGTAGATATTGCCGACGACAAGCTGGACGACCTGCTCGAGCAGCGCTCTGGATATGGTCCCTTCACGTCACGCTTGGCCTCCCGCTCTATCGATCTCGTCATCGATCAGGCAGGTGTCGAAGGTCTGGCACTCCACTACGACTTCCCCCGCGAGGATGTCCCAGAGTTTGTGCAGACCTTTGCCACCTGGCTGCAAGACGAGCACGGCATCGCGCCGACCGACGAGATGCGCGTTGCGATGTATGCCCACGCCGCTAACGGCGGCATTAAGATCGATAAGACCGCGCACACGGGCGTTGAGGGCCTCTACGCTTGCGGCGAGGCGACAGGCGGCATGCACGGCGCCGACCGCATTGGTGGCTTGTCAAGCGCCAACGGCATCGTGTTCGGACGCATCGCGGGCGCATCGGCAGCCCTTGCAGCGCAGAAAGAGCCTGAGACAGCCCTGAAGGCGGATATCGCCCTCCCCCGCTACGGCATTTCCACAACAGATGCCGAACGCCTGACACACGGCCTTAAGCACACGATGAGCACCTATTGCATGATCAACAGGACCGAAACAGGCCTATCCGAGGCCCTGCAACAGCTTGAAAGCCTGCAAGACAAGGCCATGGCGCTGAGCAAGCCGCATGCCGATGACAGCGAGATCGCAGCCCTCGCCCGCCTACAGTCGCAGATTCGACTAGCACAGGAAATGGTCAAAGCCATGCGCAAGCGAACTGAAAGCTTAGGTTCACACTATCGAGCAGACTAAATCGATTCTCACTTTGAGTTTGATCACAACTTCTCAACATGCATCGAGCCCCGTAAGCATGATTCCCCTAAGGAGAACACGCCTACGGGGCTTTAGCCGTGTTTCCCTAAGGGAATCACGGTGCAGATTACTCAGCTCCGCGCCCTTTCGGGTTCGACCCCATGCGTGGTCAACAAAAAACGACCAGCCTGAGCCAGTCGCTTTAACAATCTTTGGGTGGGCCGTCAGGGGGTCAGCCTGCTGCGCAGGCGGTCGCTGCGGCGCTTCGCGCCTTGCGCGCTGCGCTGGCAAATGCTTACGCATTTCCTCAGCTCCGCACCCCGACGGGTTCGACCCCATGTGAGGTTAACAGACGATATGAGAAAGCCATTGGGGCCGCCTCC
>URDZ01000062.1:0-12690 GCA_900546725.1 uncultured Collinsella sp.
GGGGGAGGGCCGCCGCGCGTTTGTGCTGGCACCGGTGGTGCGCGGGCGAAAAGGCGAGTACACCAAACTGTTTGAGGACCTTCGCGCCGAGGGCTTTAGCCGCGTGCGTGTCGACGGTGAAGTGCGCTCGCTCGACGATCCGATCGATCTGGACAAGAAGTTCAAGCACGATATCGAGGTCGTAGTCGATCGCATCGTGATCCGTGAGAACTCTCTGGGCCGTATCGCCGAGTCTGTTGAGCAGGCGACCGCGCTGGCTCACGGCAATGTAAACGTGTACATGCTGCCCGATCGTGATGCTCCCGAGGGGACCGAGGGCGAGCTGCTGGAGTATTCGTTGGCCTTGGCGTGCCCGGAGCATGGTCACTCCATTGACGATCTTCAGCCGCGTGATTTTTCGTTCAACGCTCCCTATGGCGCATGTCCTGAGTGCGACGGCCTGGGCTTTAAGAAAACCGTTGATGCCGAGGCGTTGATCGAGGACCCCTCGAAGTCCATTGCCGACGGAGTCTTTGGTAGCCTGTTTGGCAACTCGAACTACTATCCGCAGATTTTTGCTGCGGTCTGCAAACACTTTAAGGTGAGCACCGATACGCCGTGGGAGGACTTGCCCCCTCGCGTGCGTCGTGCATTCTTGGATGGCCTGGGCGATACGAAGATCTCGGTCGACTACCAAAAGCTCGACGGACGTCGCAGCCAGTGGGATACCAAGTTTTCGGGCGTTCGCAACATCCTGTACGAACGCTATACCGAGACGACGAACGAGAACACCAAGGCGCGCCTGGAGAAGTACATTCGCGAGGAGCCGTGCTCGAGCTGCCACGGCGCTCGTTTGCGCCCTGAGATGCTCGCCGTCACCGTGGGCGGCAAGTCCATTTACGAGGTTTGTTGCCTGTCGTGCCGTGAATCGCTCGAGTTTTTTGAGGGCCTGGAACTCACCGAGCGCCAACAGTTTATCGGCGGCCGTATCGTCAAGGAAATCCTGGAGCGCTTGCGTTTTCTGGTCGATGTTGGACTCGACTATCTGACGCTCGATCGTGCCTCGGCGACGCTTTCCGGTGGCGAGGCGCAGCGTATTCGCCTGGCAACGCAGATCGGCGCGGGTCTCATGGGCGTGCTCTATATTCTGGACGAGCCCTCGATCGGTCTTCATCAGCGTGACAACGAGCGCTTGATCAAGACGCTCGAGCGCCTGCGCGATATCGGCAATACCGTTATCGTCGTCGAACACGACGAGGATACAATTCGTGCCGCCGATTACGTGATCGACATGGGGCCCGGCGCCGGCGTCAACGGCGGACACGTAGTCGCGGCGGGAACGCCTGCCGATATCATGGCGTGTCCTGAGTCGATGACGGGCGCTTATCTGACCGGCAAACGAATGATCCGGGTGCCTGATGAACGGCGCAAGCCCGGTCGCGGCTGCCTTAAAATTACGGGCGCTCGAGCCAACAACCTCAAAAACGTTACTGCCAAGATCGAGTTTGGTACGCTTACGGTTGTTACCGGCGTGTCAGGATCGGGCAAGAGCTCCCTGGTTACCGATACCATTGCGCCTGCCCTTACGAATGCCATTCACCGTTCGACGCGCCCTGTGGGTCCATATAAGAAAATCGAGGGCATCGAGTGTATCGATAAGGTTATCGATATCGACCAGTCGCCGATTGGCCGCACGCCGCGTTCCAACCCTGCTACCTATATCGGCCTGTGGGATGATCTTCGCGCGCTGTTTGCGAGTACGCCGGAGTCGAAGGCGCGCGGCTACTCGCCGGGTCGTTTCTCCTTTAATGTGAGTGGCGGGCGCTGTGAGGCGTGCAAGGGCGACGGGCAGATCAAGATCGAGATGCACTTCCTTCCCGATATCTACGTTCCCTGCGAAGTTTGCGGCGGTAAACGCTACAACCGCGAGACACTCGAGGTCACCTACCGTGGCAAGACCATCTCGGACGTGCTCGAAATGAGTGTCACCGAGGCGCTGGCCTTCTTTGGGAATATCCCGCAGATTAAGCGCAAGCTCCAAACGCTGTACGATGTAGGCTTGGGCTACGTGAGCCTGGGCCAGCCCGCCACGACGCTCTCGGGCGGCGAGGCGCAGCGTGTGAAGCTCGCCAAGGAGCTTCATCGACGCCAGACGGGCAAGACGTTCTATATTTTGGACGAGCCGACGACCGGCCTTCATTTTGAGGACGTCCGCCAGCTGCTCGATGTGCTGCAGCGCTTGGTCGATGCGGGCAACACGGTGCTGGTGATTGAGCACAACCTTGATGTCATCAAGGTTGCCGATCGTCTGATCGATATGGGTCCCGAGGGCGGTAACGGCGGCGGAACCGTTGTGGTTTCGGGCACACCGGAGCAGGTTGCGGACTGTCCGCAGAGTTATACGGGCAAGTTTTTGGCGCCGTTGCTCAGGCGTGACCGGGAGCGTCAGGCTCAACTTGATGCTCAATAAATAGGCGATTCAGTTTATGGGCGCCATCGACTCCTTGTGATTCGATGGCGCTTGCTGTGTCGAAGTGACGTATGCAGCCGAATTGGACATATACTTAATCTTTACGTCCGAATGCGAGGGAAAGGATATGTCATGGCAAAGGCTGTAAAGACGCCAAAAACCAATGCGATGCGCGAGCTGGAAAGCGCCGGCATTTCCTATGTTCTACATACGTACGAAGACGATGGTGATGAGTCGGTGGGCCTGGGGGTCGCGATTTCGGAGCAGCTTGGCGAGGAGCCCGGTCAAGGATTTAAGACTTTGGTCTGCGTGACACCGTCCAACGACTATGTCGTGTGCTGCATCCCTGTTGCCGACGAGCTCGATCTAAAGTCCGCCGCGCGTGCCGCGGGGGAGAAGTCCTTGGCCATGATGCATGTGAAGGATTTGCTTGCGGCGACTGGCTACGTTCGCGGCGGCTGCAGCCCGGTCGGTATGAAAAAACGCTACCGGACGCTCATTGATGAGACATGCGTCCTTTGGGATACCATTTTTATTTCGGGAGGCAAGCGTGGTTATCAGCTCGAGCTTGCACCCGATGATTTAATTGCATTTTGCGGGGCGACGGTTGCCGCGATTACGAGAGAGGACTGAGCGATGCCGCAGGAAGAATTGAAGCGCGGAGCTCATTTTGCAAAAGAATCTGCGCCTCAGACACCCTCATCCGAAGCTTCTTCGTCGCGAGATGACACTGACGACATGGGCTCGTCGGACTACTCCACGGTTGGTCGTTCTGCCGGGCTTATGACCATCCTGACTATCGTGTCTCGCGTCACCGGTTTTATCCGCACGTGGGCAATGGCGGCCGCTATCGGCATGTCGCTGCTCTCGTCCTCCTATCAGGTCGCCAACAACCTGCCCAATATGCTCTACGAACTCGTGATGGGCGGCATGCTCGTGACGGCGTTTTTGCCCGTGTACATGGGCGTGAGGCGTGAGCAGGGTCGCGAGGCCTCGAACGAGTACGTGGGCAACCTGCTCGGCATTCTGCTTTTAGTGCTGGGTGGCATTTCGTTGCTGGGGACCGTGTTCGCCCCGGGCTTTATCTGGACGCAATCGTTCCTTTCGGGTGACGGTGGCAGCATGGATACCGCTGCGTTCATGTTCCGTTTCTTTGCCATCCAGATTCTGTTTTATGGTTTGGGCTCGGTGTTCTCGGGCGTTCTCAACGCACACCGCGACTACTTCTGGTCGACGTTTGCCCCGGTCCTCAACAATGTGATCGTCATTGCGAGCTTTATGGGTTTTGCGCCCGTGTCCGCACAGTTTGGCGAACGTGCCGGCATCATCTTGATTGCGGCCGGTACGACCCTCGGTGTCTTTGTTCAGATGGCATGTCAGATTCCCGCGCTTGGCAAGCACGGCGTGCATCCCCATATCCATATCGACTTTAAGGACCCCGCGCTGCGCCAGACGATTGCGCTCGGTATCCCGACGCTGCTCGCCACGGTGTGCATGTTTGTCTCGACTTCTATCACCAACGCTGCCGCGCTGGTGGTCCAGCCCGAGACGGGTCCTTCCGTCATCGCCTATGCGCGCCTGTGGTACACGCTGCCCTACGCGCTGATTGCCGCCTCGCTTTCGACGGCGCTCTATACCGAGCTCTCTCATGACGCACAGGAGAAGGATTACGACAGCGTTCGCACGGGCATTTCGCGTGGCGTCGCCCAGATGCTGTTCTTCCTGATTCCGTTCGCACTGTACCTGATTGTCTTCGCACGTCCGCTCAATATGATCTACTGTGCTGGCAAGTTCGATGAATCCGGCGTGGCTCTGGTGTCCGAGTACCTTGTCTACCTGGCGCTCTCGCTGCCGCTCTACGGCGTGGTCGTGTTGATGCAGAAGAGCTTCTCTGCCTTGCTCGACATGAAGCCCTATAGCCGCTATTGCCTGTATTCCGCCATCGGCCAGGCCGGCTCGGTTCTGCTGTTTGGCGTTGTGCTGGGCTTCGGTATGCCGGCAATCGCGCTTTCGTATGTCGTCGACTACGTGATCTTGGTCGGCTGTTCGCTGTGGTGGCTGCGTCGTCGCCTGCGTGGCCTTCAGGTCAAATCTATCCTACATGGCGGTTTCTTTGGCCTTTTGCTCGGTGGCCTAGGTGCTGCCGCAGGCGCCGGCGTCATGTGGGCGCTTGAACACTTTGTCGGGGCACTTGGCGGCTCGATTCTGATTACTCTTGGCTACGTTTGCGTTGCGGGTGTCGCCTCGCTTGTTGTTACCTTTGGCCTTGCCGTCGTCCTTAAGATGCCCGAGGTCTCGGCGCTGCTTCGTCGCAAGTAGGTGCGCGTGGCCGGTCACGACAACATTCCAACGCTTGCCGAGCAGGTTTCGCGCGTTCCCACACAGCCCGGATGCTACCTTTGGAAGGATGCCAAGGGCGATGTCATCTACGTGGGCAAGGCGAAAAACCTACGCGCCCGCATGCGTCAATACGTGACACTGCAGGATGAGCGTCAAAAGATTCCGCTGATGATGCAGCTGGTGGCGAGCTTTGACTATATCGTGGTGGAGACCGAGCATGAGGCGTTGGTGCTCGAGCGCAATTTGATTGGTCAGTACCATCCGTACTTTAACGTCGACCTCAAGGATGACAAGAGCTACCCCTTTATCGCCATTACAAAGGGCGACCTGTATCCCGCTATCAAATATACGCGTGAGCGTCATAAGCCGGGAACGCGCTATTTTGGACCCTATACCGATAGCCGTGCGGCACGTGAGACGATAGATACGCTGCGCAAGGTTATTCCCATCTGCTCCGCATCCTGTGCGGAGTGGCGTCGTTGTCGCCGTATCGTTGAGTCCCACAAGGGCGAGGAAGACATCGTCAATATGATTTGCGCGCAAAACGGGCGTCCCTGCTTTGACTACCATGTCGGGCGCGGCCCGGGTGCGTGTGTCGGCGCGATTTCCCCGGCAGACTATGCCAAGAACGTCAAGCGTGTCGAGCGCTTTTTGTCGGGCCATCGCAAGGATGTCGTCGATGAGCTGACCTCCGAGATGACGGATGCCGCCGAGGCACTCGACTTTGAGCGCGCGGCACGCGTCAAACGTCGTTTGGAGGTCATCAGGGGTCTGGACGACCGTCAGCAAGTCGTTTTTCCCTCCAGTGTCGATATCGATGTCATCGGTTTCTATCGCGAGGAGACCATCTCTGCCGCTTGCGTCTTCGTCGTTCGCGAGGGCCGAACAGTTCGCACCTGCGAGTTCATTCTCGACAAGGGTCTTGATGTTGACGAGGAAGAGCTCCAGTCGGGCTTTCTTAAGCGCTATTACGACGAGACGGCTGATATTCCAGCTGAGATAAACCTCTCTGTCGAGCTTGAGGATGCAGAGGCGCTGGGGGAGTGGCTTGCAGGCAAGCGCGAGCGTTCCTGCCATCTCCATAGGCCGCAGCGTGGCGAAAAGCACCGTTTGCTCGATATGGCATCCAAAAATGCGCGCCATGCCCTCATGCGCTACATGATGCGAACGGGGTACGCTGACGACCGCACCAATCAAGCGCTCCTGGAGCTCGAAAGCGCGCTGGCGCTGCCGGCGCCGCCGATGCGTATCGAGTGCTTCGATATCTCGACGCTGCACGGAACCTTTACCGTCGCCTCGATGGTGGTGTTTACCAACGGACGCGCCGACAAGAGCCAGTACCGTCGTTTCAAAATTCAGGCCGAATTGGACGAAGCAAACGACTTCGTGTCGATGTCCGAGGTTTTGGGACGACGCTATGCTCCCGAGCGCATGGCCGACGAGCGCTTTGGCTCGCGCCCCGATTTGCTCGTTGTCGATGGCGGTAAGCCGCAATTGACCGCTGCGATCAAGCAACTTGAGGCTCTTGGGCTCGATATACCAGTTTGTGGCTTGGCAAAGGCCGATGAGGAAGTTTTTGTGCCTTGGGACGAGACTCCCGTCGTGCTTCCGACCGGGTCCGCGTCGCTCTATCTAATTAAACAGGTGCGCGATGAATCGCACCGTTTTGCAATCACATTCCATCGTGAGTTGCGTGATAAAGCCATGACGGTTTCGGTACTCGATGACGTTCCAGGCGTGGGACCCACCAGAAAACGTGCCCTTATGCGCCATTTTGGCTCGATGAAGCGTTTGCGCGCGGCGAGCGAGCAAGAGATCGCGGAAGTTCGAGGCATTCCTGCCGATGTCGCCAAAGCGGTTCACGAGGCGCTCGTTGCATGGAATGCCGAGCGCGCCGAGGCGGCGGCAAAGCAATCCGAAAACTAAACACGCCTCTAAACAACTGATATACATGATTGCGTGATTTTCAATCATTTATTTCACGGCGATTACCAGCCGATTTCGGGTTTAATTAACGCTAAAACGTTTGACTAGCCATGGTGAACAACCCTGCTATCCTGCGGGTTGACGAAGACTGATATCTCACCTCGTCGATACATACTGTCTGGCGAATCGTTTGTCAATGAATTCGGTGAACGGTAGCAAATACCGTTCAAGCGTATGTATGTATCGGTCGCCGAGCGCGGCACCTCAGTTGGGTTCGTCGGTAGGTAAGGTATATATCGTCCGCAAGTTGCGCGGGGGCACGTCTAGGCGCTCCCGGGTAAGATTCTCTATTGATAGGAGAAGACATGGCCATCATCAACAAGGGTATGTCCAGGCGTTCGTTCCTCGGCCTCACCGGCAGCGTCGCTGCTGTCGCAGGGCTTGGTCTCACCGGCTGCGGTGGCAGCTCTAGCGACGAGGGTTCCGCTTCCGGTTCCACCGATTCCGCCAACCGTGGCGGCGGCGTGATCACCGCTGGTTCCGCTTACGCTCCGTCCAGCTTCGATCCCGCCAGCACCGGCTCCGCTGTGGGCCTGGGTGCTAACTGGCACGTCGTCGAGGGCCTCTACGGCATCGATTACCACGACTACAGCACCTTCAACGAGCTCGCCACCGACGATCCCAAGTCTGTGGATGACACCACTTTCGAGGTCACCATCCGCAAGGGCGCCAAGTTTTCCGATGGCACCGAGGTCACCGCTGACGATGTCGTTGCCTCCTACACCGCTTGCGCCGCTTCCGCTACCTATGCTCCGTTCTTCCAGCCCTTCGAGTCCATCGAGGCCAAGGACGCCAGCACCGTGACGGTCAAGACCAAGGTCCCCAACTTCTCCCTGCTCAAGGATCGTCTGGCCATCGTCCGCGTTACCCCGGCCACCCAGACCGAGGAGGATCGCGCCAAGCAGCCGATCGGCTCCGGCCCCTGGATGTACGACTCTATCTCCGATACCGAGATCACCCTGGTTCCCAACCCCGAGTACAACGGTGAGTATGCTGCCGAGGATAAGAAGATCCAGTACAGCATCCTGACCGACCCCACCGCTCGCGTTACCGCTCAGCAGGAGGGCTCCACGCTCGTTATGGAGCTCGTTACCGCTGACGCCGTCGACCAGCTCGAGAGTGCCGGCTGCAAGATCGATAACGTTCAGGGTTTCGGCACCCGCTTCATCATGTTCAACGTCGCCAAGGAGCCTTGGAACAACGTCAAGGTCCGTCAGGCTGTCATGTATGCGCTCGACACCGAGAAGATGGTCAGCAACACCTTCGCCGGCCTTGCCACCGCTGCCAGCTGCTACCTGCCCAAGAGCTTCACCAACTATCATGAGGCTTCCACGGTGTACAAGACCGACGCCAAGAAGGCTAAGAAGCTCATTGAGGAGTCTGGCATCACCCCGGGTGCCATCACCCTGCGCACCACCGACAACGAGCAGATTAAGGGCATGGCCGCCCAGGTCAAGAACGACCTCGACGCTCTCGGCTTCGATGTGACCATCCAGACCGATACCTCGCCGGCCACCTACGCTGCCATCGACGGCGGCGAGGCCTACGATATCCTCCTTGCCCCTGGCGATCCTTCCTGCTTCGGCGCCGACCCCGACCTGCTGCTCAACTGGTGGTACGGCGACAACGTCTGGATGCAGACCCGTTGCCCGTGGAAGGAGTCCGCTGAGTGGCAGAAGCTCCACAGTCTCATGGACGAGGCTCTTGCCGCCGAGGGCGACGAGCAGCAGAAGAAGTGGAACGAGTGCTTCGACATCATTGCCGACAACGCCGTTCTGTACCCCGTTGTCCACGTCAAGACCGTCTCCGCTTCCTGGGACGATCCGTCCACTGCGCCCAACGGCGAGGCCCTCGATGGCTTCAAGGGCATCGGCACGACGAGCATGTCCTTCAGGGGCGTTGCGACCGTCAAGGCGTAAGACTCGCTTGAGTCTGTATGCAGGATGTCGGTCGTTGGGACCGTATCCTCATAGTTGAAACAAAGACCCGGGCGGCAACGATGTCGCTCGGGTCTTGTAATGAGTATCCGTACTCATATACCAGTTGGTCCTACCGACAAAAGAAAGGGGAGAGAACGTGAACAACTTGCTACGTTTGATTGGAAGGCGTCTTGTGGCGCTGCCGATCATGGCATTGGGCGTCACCGTCCTGGTGTTCTTCCTTATGTCGTTCTCCAAGACCGACCCCGCCTACACGGCGTTGGGTGACGGTGCCTCGCCCGAGGCGGTTGCCGAGTACCATGAGAAGTATGGTCTGGACGACCCCTGGCCCGTGCGTTACGTGCGCTATATGGGCGATTTGATCCATGGCGACATGGGCACCTATGGTGCTGCTCGCAACTCCGTTGCCAAGCGCATCTCCACGGCCCTGCCCGTCACGATGCAGCTGACCTTCATCGGCCTTGCCATCGGTGCGGTCGTTTCGTTTTTACTCGGCGTCATCGCGGCACTGTATCGCGACAAATGGCCGGACCAAGTGATCCGCGTCTTTTCCATCGCCGGCTTGGCAACCCCGTCGTTCTGGCTTGCCGTTCTGTTGATCCTGCTGTTCTCTTCCTACCTTAAGGTGCTTCCGGCATCGGGTGCTCTGCCTCACTTCACCACGAATCCGGCTGGCTATCTGGGACGTATGATCATGCCCGCTATCGCCTTGGCATTTCCGCTGACGGGCCAGATGACTCGTATCGTGCGTACCGCCATGGTCGAGGAGCTCGATAAGGATTATGTCCGTATGGCTCGCGGCGCCGGCGTTCCCGAGAAGGTCGTCGTCGGCATCAACGTTCTTCGCAATGCGCTGATCACCCCGGTCACCACCCTCGGTCTTAAGATCGGTTACCTCATGGGCGGCGCCGTCGTCATCGAGGTTATCTTCAACCTCCCCGGCATGGGCACCGCGATTCTGCAGGGCGTTCAGGGCAACGAGGCGAACCTGGTTCAAGGCGTCGTTATCGTCGTTGCTCTCGCCTTCATCATCATCAACATCGTGGTTGACATGCTCTACCTGCTCATCAACCCGCGCATCAGGACGGTGTAGATTATGGTAAAGATTCGAGAGAAGCAAACCGAGCAGCTCGAGAAGGCTGCCTCCAAGGGGCTCAAGCTCGGTGGCTGGAAGAAGATGACGCTGTCTTCTAAGATTGCCGCCGTCGTGTTGGTGCTGGTCGCCCTGACTGCGATTCTGGCGCCCCTTCTTGCCCCCTATAGCCCGGTCGAGATTTTTACGGCTCGCCAGGCTCCCGGCAACGGATTTATCTTCGGTACCGACGATAAGGGCCGCGACATTCTGTCGCGCATGCTCTACGGTGGTCGTTACTCGCTGATTATCGGCTTTGGCGCCACTGCCATGGCTCTGGTCTGCGGCTCGGTCGTGGGCGCCCTTGCGGCGGTTTCGCGCAAGGCCGTTTCAGAGACGATCATGCGTATCCTGGACATCATCATGTCCATCCCGGGCATCGCCCTCGCGGCCGTCTTCGTCTCCATCCTGGGCAACTCCGTGCCGTCGATCATCTTCGCCATCGGCTTTATGTACACTCCGCAGATTGCCCGTATCGTGCGCGCCAACATCGTGTCCGAGTACGGCGAGGACTATGTCCGCGCGGTCATCGTTTCCGGCGCCAAGGCTCCGTGGATTTTGATCAAGCATGTTCTGCGTAACTGCATCGCCCCGATCATGGTCTTCACCGTTACCCTGGTCGCCGACGCCATCATCTTCGAGGCCTCGCTGACCTTCATCGGCGCTGGTATCCAGGAGCCCACCGCTACCTGGGGCAACATCCTCGCCGACGCCCGCGGCGGCGTGCTCGCCGGCCGTTGGTGGCAGGCGCTGTTCCCGGGCCTGGCCATCATGATCACCTGCCTGGCGCTCAACATCCTCTCCGAGGGCATTACCGACGCCATGGCCGCTGCTCCCTCCGCCGCCCTGGATCCGACCGATTCCTCCAAGCGTCGCGAGGCCGACCTGCTGGTCTCCGACCCCGTTCGCGCCTACAAGGAGCAGGCCCAGTCCCTCTCCGCTCGCCTTGGCGCCCTGCGCGATGTTGAGCTCAAGCGTGACGATCGCCATGTGCCCGACGAGTCTGTCGAACCGATTCTCTCGGTCCGTGACTTCTGCATCCAGTTTGAGCATCACGGTGATATCAACGTCGTCGACCATGTCAACTTTGACGTCCGTCCTGGTCAGACCATGGGCCTGGTGGGCGAGTCCGGTTGCGGTAAGTCCATCACCACGCTGGCCATCATGGGCCTGACCGATGAGGACGAGCACCTTTCCGGCGAGGTCCTCTGGGGGGGCCGTGACCTGCTCAAGATGAGCAAGAAGGAGTGGTTCGGCCTGCGCGGTACCGATATCGCTATGGTCTATCAGGACGCCCTGTCCTCGCTCAACCCCTCCATGCTCATCTCTGCCCAGATGAAGCAGCTCACCAAGCGCGGCGGAACCCGCAGCGCCGAGGAGCTCCTGGAGCTCGTCGGCCTCGATCCCAAGCGCACGCTCGAGAGCTATCCGCACGAGCTTTCCGGCGGCCAGCGTCAGCGCGTCCTGATCGCTATGGCCCTTACCCGCGACCCCAAGCTGGTCATCTGCGACGAGCCCACGACCGCTCTGGACGTTACCGTTCAGAAGCAGGTCATCAAGCTGCTCAACGATCTTCAGGCCAAGCTCGGCTTTGCCATGATCTTCGTTTCGCACGACCTGGCGCTGGTCGCCGAGGTCGCCCACAACATCACGGTTATGTACGCTGGTCAGGTTATCGAGCAGGCGCCCACCAAGGAGCTGCTTACTAACCCGATCCACGAGTACACCCGCGGTCTTCTGGGCTCCGTTCTGTCCATCGAGAGCGGTTCGGGCCGCCTGCACCAGGTGCCCGGCGCCGTTCCGAGTCCGCGCGATTTCCCCAAGGGCGATCGCTTCGCGCCCCGCTCGAGCCATCCGCGTATTGGCCTGGACACCCGTCCGGTCTTCAAGCGCGTGCCCGGCACCGAGCACTTCTATTCTGAGCTCCCCGACGAGGTGCTCAAGGCAAATGGTTTGACCCCTCACGCGGAGGTGATGTAGATGAGCGAGACCGCAGTCAACGGCGTCGAGCCGATCATCTTCCTTGATGACGTCCACGTCACCTTTAGGACCCGTACCGGCTCGATTCTGCACCCCAACCTGGTTCACGCCGTCCAGGGTGTAACGATTAAGCTCATGCCCGGTCAGACGATCGGCATCGTCGGCGAGTCCGGTTGCGGTAAGTCCACCACCGCTAACGTCATGTGCGGCCTGCAGGCCCCCACGAGCGGCAAGGTCTACTTTAAGGGCAAGGACGTTACCAAACGTACCGCCGAGGACCGTCGCCACATGGGTCGCGTCATCTCGGTCGTGTTCCAGAACCCGGCCACGGCGCTCAACCCCCGCATGGTCGTTCGCGAGCAGCTGCTCGACCCCATGCGCGTCCACAACCTGGGTACCGAGGCCGAGCAGGAGAAGCGCGTCAAGGAACTCTTGGAGCTCACCGGTCTGCCCAGCTCCGCTGCCGAGGTTCTTCCCGGCCAGCTTTCGGGCGGCCAGCGTCAGCGCGTCGCAATTGCCCGTGCCCTGTCGCTGAACCCCGATGCCATCATCGCCGACGAGCCCACCTCGGCTCTGGACGTTTCGGTCCGCGCGCAGATTCTGAACCTGCTGACCGACCTTAAGAAGGAGCTCGGCCTGGCCATGGTGTTCATCAGCCATGACATCCAGACGGTCCGCTATATCTCTGATGACATCATCGTTATGAATGGCGGCAAGATCGTCGAGCAGGGCGAGGCCAAGCAGGTCTTCCAGCACCCCCAGGACCCCTACACCAAGATGCTGCTCGGCGCTGCACCGTCGCTGCTGCATCCCAAGCTCGGCGAGTAGTCTCGCTTTCCCTCCCGTGCGCCCGGTTCCCTTGC
>URDZ01000063.1:0-12614 GCA_900546725.1 uncultured Collinsella sp.
CGAGTTCCGCACGAGCCGGAGAGCACTTAATGTGCTCTCCGTGCGAGCAGGACTGTAGAGCAGGAAACCTTGCATACGCCCGCCCGCTCCCGAGAGGCATCTCTCATGCAAAAACTGTCGTGGGGTAAAGTCCGAGGTCAGTGGCGTTTTATACCGAGAAATCCAAAAAAGTTGAAAATTCATTACAAATTTGCGTTGACTTTAGGTAACTAAAGTTTCATACTCCTTTTCAACCACTGGGGGATGTGAACACGCACGGATCGTTCGCATCATGATTGAAGAGGATTTCTTAGACATGTTCACGCATCAGCTAAACATTATCAGCGTAGTAATTATCTGATGCGGGTTAGCACATACAGCTAGCCCGTACGATAACGGGCGGCTGATGAAGATGAGGGCCGTCGAGCGCAACCGACGGCCCTCATTTTTTATGTCTAGGAAGTTCTTTTTAGAGGAGGAAATGTAATGAACGGAGTTTTGCTCATGGTTGTGGCCGCGGCGGTGCTCGCCTGCGGCTATCTGGGCTACGGCCGATGGCTGGCCAACAAGTGGGGCGTTGACAAAGAGGCCCTCACGCCGGCCAAGCGCATGAAGGACGGCAAGAGCTTCTCGCCCGTCTCCGCCTTCACCGCGTTCTCGCACCAGTTCAGCTCGATCTGCGGTGCTGGTCCTGTCACGGGTACGATCGTCGCCATGGCCTTTGGCTGGCTGCCCGTCGTGCTCTGGGTCCTCGTCGGCGGCATCTTCTTTGGCGCCGTCCACGACTTTGGTGCCCTGTACGCTTCGATGAAGAACAACGGCAAGTCACTCGCTCAGCTCATCGAGAAGTATATCGGCAAGACCGGCCGTCGCCTGTTCCTGCTGTTCTGCTGGCTGTTCTGCATCATCGTCATCGCCGCCTTCACCGACATGGTCTGCAAGACGTTCATGTTCACCCCGGCCGTTGACGCTTCTGGTGCTGCTACCGGTGCCATCGACTTCACCAAGTCCTATGCCGCCGGCTGCGCTGGTACCATCTCCATCCTGTTCACTTTCGTCGCTATCGCTTTTGGTTGGGCCCAGAAGAAGTTCAACCTCACCGGCGCTGCCGAGTTCGTCACCGGCGTGGTCCTCATGGTTCTCATGTTCGCCGTCGGTATGCAGTTCCCGGTCTACCTGGATAAGTTCCAGTGGTTCGCCGTCGTCATGGTCTACCTGGTCTTCGCTGGCGCTATGCCCATCCAGATGCTCAAGACCCCGCGTGACTACCTCACTTCCATCATGATGATCGTCATGATCGTCTGCGCTGTCCTCGGCATCGTCGTCCTGGGCGTCAACGGTCAGGCCACTATCACCGCTCCGGTCTTCACCGGCTTCTCCACTGCCTCCGGCATGATGTTCCCGGTCCTGTTCGTCTCCGTCGCTTGCGGTGCTCTCTCCGGTTTCCACAGCCTCGTTTCTTCCGGCACCTCTTCTAAGCAGGTCGAGAAGGAGCAGGACGCCGTCAAGGTCGGTTACGGCGCCATGATCGTCGAGTCCTTCGTCGGCATCCTTGCCATCATCGTCGCCGGCATCATGTTCTCCGACATGAACACCGCCGGTACCGGCGCCCTCAACGCCGGTGTCGCTTCCACCCCGTTCCAGATCTTCGCCGCTGGCATCTCCCGCGGCATGCAGGCCTTCGGTGTTGACGGCACGCTCGCTACTGTCTTCATGACCATGAACGTCTCCGCTCTGGCCCTGACCTCGCTCGACGCCGTCGCCCGCATCGCCCGCACCTCGTTCTCCGAGTTCTTTGCCCAGACCAACGACGCCCTGGCCATCGAGTCCAAGGCCGGCTACATGAAGGTCCTCGGCAACCCCTGGTTCGCCACGGTCGTCACCCTGCTTCCCGGTCTCGCCCTCGCTTTTGGTGGCTATGCCAACATCTGGCCGCTCTTTGGTGCTTCCAACCAGCTGCTCGGCGGCATGACCATGATCACCCTCGCCGTGTTCTGCAAGTGCACCGGCCGCAAGGGCTGGATGCTCTACGTGCCCGTCGCCTTCCTGCTCTGCTGCACCTTCACCTCGCTGGTCCAGAGCGCCATGGGCTGCATGACCGCCGTCCAGGCCTACGGTTTCTTCGGTACCATCCCGGCTACCGCCACCACGGCCGCCGTTTCCGTCGCCGCCACCAAGGGCCTGCAGCTTGTCTTCGCCGTCCTGCTGATGGTCCTGGGCCTCATCGTCGCCGTCAACTGCCTCAAGGAGTTCTTCGGCAAGGAGGCTGGCTCCATGCCCGACGAGGAGCCCGAGTGGTCCGAGATGGGCAAGACCGAGTATGGCCGCGCTGCTGCTGCCGAGGCTCCTGTCGACGCCGAGGCCGCCAAGGCTTAGTCGACCTGACGAGTTGAACGTCACATCTATATGACTCGGAAAGACCGGGTCCGCGACTTCGCGGGCTCGGTCTTTTTTCATGCAAAAGCGGGTGACGCTCGAGTGTTCTCGCAGATGTTTTGCGTGGATAAGGGCGCGCGTTGTACCATATAGACGTATATGTGTGCATATGAAAGGGGCCCCGTGGCCAAGACGGTATATTCCGATAACCAACAAAATGTCGATGCTCTGGCTGAGCGCCTGAGCAGCCAGACGTCGCTTTCTGCCGAGCGTGCCAAGCTGGTTGCCTACGACCTGCTCTGCCGCAAGGCGCTCAAGATTAAGTCGAGTGCGCTGGCGCAAATTTTCCGCTCCGTCGATAAGGAATGTGACACCAAGGCGATGCGCGATGAGCTTATCGCGGCAAAGATCGTGACCAAGATCGAGGGTAGCGGCATTAACGGGCGCCCGGCGTTCTATACCATCAATGCCGAGATCCGCGATGTCCAGGAGCAGCCTGCCGAGTCCGTCGAAGATTTTGTCGTCGAGGATTCCGCTGACGTGCCTGCTGTGGAAGAAGCTGCTCCGCGTGAGCATGTCGATACCGATGAGTTGCTCGATGAGAACGTCGTGCGTGCCTTTACGGCCAAGGCAGGACGCGGCGGTTTTGGCGGGGGTGGCAAGCACGATGCGCAGCGCCGCGCCCAGCAGGAGCGCTTCCGTCGCGCCGTTGCTCAAAAGGGTGAGACGGATGCTGAGGCCGTCGAGGAAAAGTCCGTCGGGATGCAGGAGCCGACTCGCACTCAAGAGCATGCTGAGATCCAGGAGCCCAAGCGTCGCCGCGGTGCCCACTTTAAGGCCGAGCAGCGAGGTATTGCATGCGAGGTCCAGGATTCCGTCGAGGCTGCTGACGCGTCCGATGAACCGGTCAAGAAGGCTCCGGGTTCATGCCGTCCCGGACGTGGTTTTGCGGGGCGCGCGTATCCCGTAAGGCGTCAGGAGAAGAGCGAACCGGCTTCGACCACTCAGGGCGAGAAGGACGAGAAGGCCGTTGAGCCGGTGGCTCGCGAGCAAAAGCCTGTTGAGCCGCAGCTTGAGGTTGATGCCGAGGCCAAGGGCCAGCAGCCTACTGATGAGCAGACGGAGCAGGGCGCGTCGAGCAAGCCTCGCCGCCGTCGCCATCGTGGGGGCCGCAGTTCCCATGCCGAGACTGCGGCCGAGAAGACCACGCCGCAGAACGAGGATGCGAAGGCCGAGGTTTCTTCGGGGCAGCCTAAGCGCCAGCCGGCGAAGGAGAGCAAGTCCGTTCGTCCGCAGAAGCAGGCGTCTATGCCGAAGCGCGAGCGCAATTCCCAAGGCGATTCTAAGCGCAAGTCTCAGAGGAAGCCGGAGTCTGCCGCAGCAGATACTGCTGCCCAGCAGCCCAAGTCGGCCGTTCACGGCGAGGCCTCGGCGTTTGCCCTTGCCCGCGTTTTAGGCAGGCAGCTGCTCAAAGTTGTCCCTACGCCCACGGCGCTCTCTAAGATCAAGGAGCAGCAGACACAGATCGTAAAGGTCGAGGGCAAGGACGGCAAAAAGGCTCCGCAGCGCACTCAGCACAACGAGATGTCCAACCGCAAGATTGCCGAGGAAATCGCAATCATCCAGGCTTGGATCAAGCAGAACCGAGGTGCCGATACGCCGGTTGCCTCGCGCCGCCAGCGTGCCTACCAGATCTTTAACGACGAGAAGGCTTTTGACGGCAAGCACGGTGAGCGCTTGATCAGGCGTATGACCGAAAAGGGCATCAGCATGCAGGCGATCAAGGTCGCCCCCAATCGCCCCGTGCACTTTACGGGCTTCTTTACGCTGGGCGCCGACAAGCCGTTCATTATGGTCGAGAACCTGGACACCTACGACGAGATCGTCAAGCTGCTGCGTGGCCGCAAGCACGCCAAGCTCTTTGGCATCAAGGTGGGCGGCGTGATTTTTGGCGGCGGATGCAAGGCGAGCGTCTCGCATGCCCTGGACGATTATCTGGCTGAGATTGGCTATCGCTTTAACTACGTCTACTACGTAGGCGATATCGATCGCGAGGGCGCGCGCATCGTCGAACAGGCTCGCAATGCCAATGTGGTTGAGATTCGCCTGCATGCCGGCATGTACCGCGCCATGCTCGCCGAGCATAAGCGTCGCGTGAAGGCCGGCGGCGAGTGCGAGCCCGCGGCTGCCAACCAGGGCGTGCCGCAGAACCTGGCAGCGACGATCAAGGATCTGCCCATGGTTACGCGCGTGCAGTTCCGCAACGTGCTACGTGAAGGCGGGCGCATTCCGCAGGAGATCCTGATGACCGCAGACTATCGGGATGGCGACTCGGGAAGCTTCGACCGCATGCTCAACAACTAGGGCGTTCGGCCCCGGGAGAGTGGGGACACCGGCTTAGGTTTCCTGCTCTACAGTCCTGCTCACGACGGAGGCCACATTAAGTGGCCTCCTGTTCGTGCGGAACTCGCGATAAACCTAAGCCGGTGTCCCCACTCTCCCGGGGCCTGCGGCTACTTGGTTGTCGCATGCGGCTCGCTTTTCGGAACTGGGCTGATATTTTCTAGATGAAAGGCGCTCTTGGTCCTTATGGGCCTGGGGCGCCTGTCTTTTAAAGGTAGATTTTTGGGAGGCCGGCACTTGGAGACGTTCCTTTAGTGCCGGCACTTTAGGAACGTCCCCAAGTGCCGGCTGTGGGACGGAGGGATTCCGCGTCCGCCTTTTCGGCGGCCGCGCCCCGCTGCGTCGCTTCGCTCCTTGCGTGCTGCGCTGGAAAACGCTTCGCGTTTCCTCAGCTCCGCACCCTTGCGGGTTCGAATTCCTCCGCTTGCCCACAAGAAAGCGCTCCAGGTTCATAAGGGCCTGGAGCGCTGTGTTCTTAAGGGCTGGGACGGAGGGATTCGAACCCCCAACAGCCGGCACCAAAAACCGGAGTTCTACCGTTGAACTACGTCCCAATGTGTGGTGTTGCCCAAAAGCAACTCGTTTAGTTTACCTAATCTGCGAGGGCATCGCAAACGCCATCGAGCAGGCGTACGGCGAGTGTCTGCGCGTCGCTGGCCGTGAAGGTGCCGTTGTAGCGCGTCATGCCCGTGAGCTCAATGCGAATGCGAGCCGGCTTCTGCTGCGCGGCGACATTGGCGGTGCGGATGCGCTGGGCCAGGTTGTGGCACTCGGCGAGGGCAATCGTGGCGCGCGGTGCGGCGTCGGCGGGCAGCTCGTCGCTTGCGATTTCGAGCACCAGGTCAACGTCGGTTGGGACCTCGGAGTCACAGAGCATCATGCCGCTGTTGTCGGTCGTTGCCGTGGCGATATTCCACATGCGCGACGCAACGCTGCGTGCGATGGGGTCCTCGCCGATAACGGCAATCTGGAAGCGCTCGAGCACGTTGGCGGCGCGAGCAAAACCGATGCGGGACTCGGCTTCGGTGACCGAGGGCTTGCCCTCCCACACATGGTGCAGGCGGTTGATGTAGGCGTAGGTGTCCTGGAAGGCCATGCCGTCGGCAAACAGGCCGACATTTTCCTGGAACTGCTGCAGGGCGGCCTCGGTATGCGGACCAAAGTAGCCGTCGTCTTCGCCACAGGCAAAGCCCAAAACGTTGAGAGCGCGCTGCAGGGCCTGCACATCGGCGCCATGGAAATTGGGCATGCGTAGATAGAGGGTGCGGTCGCCCAGCTTATACGAAGCGTCTACAAGGGCGCTCCAACAGGGGATATCGACGGCATGACCGGCAGCAAGGCCGCTGTCGAGCCTGAAGGTGCTGACGGCCTGCTCAGTGGTGGCTCCAAAGTACTTGTCGGTGACTTCGGCGGCATCAATCGTGTAGCCGAGCTGCAGGAGACGAGACTGCACGTCCTCGACGGCTGCTCCTTGCATGCCCGTTGTAATAGGTTCCATGAACGAACCCCTTTCGGCGTACCATTCGTACTATTTGAGCGTCTGTCGGATAGACAACGCAAAGGGATGCATAAACATGCACTCAACAGTGTAGCAAGTTGTGCCTAAATACGCTGCTGACAGGTTTTATAACCCCCGTTAGTTAAGGCGCTCCACAAAGAAATCTGCCATGGAGAGGAACAGCTCGCGTGCGTGCGGATTAAGCTCAACGTTCTCGATGGCCGCTTTGGCCTTAGCGGTCAGGTCGAGCGCGTAAGTGTGGGCGTAATCGATGGAGCCGGTTTCCTGGAAGATCTCCACGGCGCGTGCGAGCTGCGCGGGATCATCGGTGCCCGAGGAAAGAATCGCCTCGACCTCGTCGTGGTGGCGCTCATCAGAGAGGGCGTGTACGGCGACAAGCGTGCGCTTGCCCTCGGTGATGTCGGTGCGGAAGTCCTTGTTGGCGGCTTCCTT
The DNA here is from genome assembly GCA_900546725.1 of uncultured Collinsella sp. Classification (GTDB taxonomy): domain Bacteria; phylum Actinomycetota; class Coriobacteriia; order Coriobacteriales; family Coriobacteriaceae; genus Collinsella. Next base: position 6,710 of record URDZ01000063.1, read on the forward strand.
AGTGCCGACAAGGTTGAGCAGGTCGTCCTGAATCTGAAAGGCGAGGCCTGTGTGTAGGCCAAAGGCGCGCAGCGCTTCGATTTGCTCATCGCTGCCGCCGCCGATAATGGCTCCGGCGGCAAGCGGCGTGGCTCCGCTGTAAAACGCGGTCTTGTGCGTCGCCATGTCCAGGTAGTCATCAACCGAGATATCAAAGCGCCCGTCACGGACCCAACCCAGGTCGAGCGCTTGACCCTCGATGGTGCGGACGATCATCTCGGTAAGCTCGTGGAGCACGCGCAGCTTCACGTCGGACTCCAGCGTGGGGTCGTCGAGAACCGTCTTGGTGACCATGGTGAGCGCCAGGTCGCCGCAATTGATGGCAAGGCCCGTGCCCTCGGTAAGGTGCATGCAGGGCTTGCCTCGACGAAGCTGTCCGTTGTCGGCGATGTCGTCGTGGATCAGCGCGCCCGACTGGAAATGCTCGATGGCTGCCGCGGCGCTGCGGGCGCTCTCAAAGCTACCGCCCACTGCGGTTGCGGCGAGCATGCAGATAAGCGGGCGGTGGCGCTTGCCGGCGTTGGCCGTAAAAGCCGAGAGCGGCGCATACAGGTAGCGCTCGATATCGGCAGAGGTCGCCTGTCCGTCAAAGAACGTGGCCAGATAGTCGTTAATCTGGTCAAAGTGCTGGGCTAAAAAGCTGGTAAACGGACTGGACACGGGTTCTCGCATTCTTTCTGAGGTTGCGTTGATGCAATATGCAGACAACATATTGCCACATCAGGGCGTTTGGCGCGGCAGTTTTGGCGATTTAGGACAACGGGCGTGCGTTTGATGGAGCGTGCCTAAATCAGCCTAAAATGCTCGAGCGCCGCAACGACACCGTCATGATCGACGGTGTCGGTCACGTAATCGGCCTTATCCTTGAGATAGTCTGGTGCGTTGCCCATGGCGATACCGACATCGACGGCGTTCATCAGCGAGATGTCATTGCTGGCGTCGCCAATGCCGTATACGGTTCCGTGGTGGGGATCGAGGGCGTCGAGTACAGACTGGATGCCCCCGCGCTTCGTGCATTCGCGGGGCGAGATTTCGGTTACCTCGAGTTCGAGCTCGTTAAAGCACAGCAGCGGCTCAAGTGTCTTATCTTGAGCGATGTGGTTGGCGAGCGATGTAGACATCAAGATCTTGTAGACACTGTAATGTTGCAGCTGCGTGACTGCGTCGCCCAGGGTGCGCGCGTATCCGGGGGCATCGGGGGCATCGGCACTCATGCGTACGACGCCGTTGAGGCCCTCAAAGCGGATGACCTCGCCCGATTGCTCAAGATAGGGGGCAAGATGCTGCAGCATGCTGGGTGTCATCGACAGATCGCGAATTGCGTGTCCGTCGATCTCGGCGTAACCGCCCGCAAGACAGACGATGCCGGTCCAGGGCAGCTCAAGAAGTTTGGGGTGGATGCAGCTGAGGGTGCGCCCTGTGCAGATGAAGGCCATGTTGCCGTTGGCGACAAACTCGCGGATTGCCTGCGAAACCGCCTCGTTGGGATAGGGGGAGAGGTCCCGCTCGTCTTCGGGAAGGTCTTGGGCGAGCCTGGGGTCTTGCCAGGCGAGCGTTCCGTCGATATCGAAGAAGCAGATATCGCCGCGCTTATGGGCTGCGCTGGCGGCAGGGGAGGCCGAGGTGGTGGGCACAAATTCCGGCTCGAGGCCCATGATCTGGTCAAAATGCTCTTTAACGCGGGGAACGGAGATGCCGATGACCACCTGGGCGGTCTTGCCCGTAATGATGAGGCCCTTGGCGCCCACCGCGACAAACGACGCGTTATCTGCAACGATGGAAGGGTCTGCGACCTCGACGCGCAGGCGCGTGGCGCAGTTGGTTGCGCCCACGATATTGCCAACGCCACCTAAAAGCTGAATTACCCGCTCAGCGAGGACGTGATCTTGATCGGACCGACTATCGACCTCGTCATTGGGGGATTGCTCTTTGGCAAAGTCGCTTCCCGTTAAACAATCGATTGCCGCGCGATTGGCAACATGATCCTCGCGGCCCGGTGTCTTAAGGTCATAGACCAAGATGAGTGCTCGAAAACTAACAAAAAAGATGAGGCTAAAGGCAAGGCCGATACCGAGCGCCAAAAGATAGGCACCGGCATGCGTGCGCATGAGCGGAATAAAGTTGAAGGCTGCCATCTCCATGAGGCCGCCCGAGAAGATGCCGACGATGCCAAAGAGATTCATGGTTGTGGCAAGGCAAGACGATAAGACGGCGTAGAGCAAAAAGAGCCCGGGGTGGGTGAACATAAAGAGAAACTCGAGTGGCTCGGTAACGCCGCAAACCACCGAGGCGACGATGGCGGGCAAAAGGATGACCTTAAGGCCGGCGCGGCGCTCTGGTTTTGCGGTGGAGTAGAACGCGGCTGCGATGGCGGGAAGGCCAAAGAGCTTGACCCAGCCGGTGGCGGTAAAACCGGCCCACGGCGCAAGTTCATTAAGGGGGCGCGTGCTATGGGAGAGGATGGGGAGCAAGCTGCTCCACGTGGCGTAGATGCCGTCGTTAATGACCAGGTTGTCGTAGTAGATCGGCATGTAGAGCAGGTGGTGCAGCCCCATGGGCTCGAGCGCTCGCTCCAAAAGCACAAAGATGCCCACGCCAAAGGGGCCGACGCTCGTAAGTGCATGGCGCAGCGTTTCGGTCATTGCGTATACGGAGGGCACGATGGCGGCCGAGATAGCGGCAAGGGCAAACACGGCAAAAAAGCTGATGAGGTAGACCAGCGAGGAGCCCGAGAAGGTGCCGAGCCAATCGGGAACCTTGGCATCGTAGAAGCGGTCATGGATGGCGACGACGGTTGCCGATACCGCCAGCGGGCCGATAATGCCGGTGTCGAGCGTCTTGATGCCGTCGATGATGGTGATGCCACTAGCGGAGGTCAAAGACGACGGGTACTTAAGTCCAAGATTGTCTCCGCTCAGCTTAATGATCTCGCTCAAAAAGAAGCAGTAGGCAAAATAGGCGACGAGAGCCTCGAGGCAGCAACGAGCCGGTTGTTTTTGGGCAAGACCGATGGGCAGCGCTACGGCAAAAAGGAGCGGGAGGCGTTTAAAGACCGTCCACGAGCCGCGCTGGATGATGGTCCAAAAAGCGTACCAAGGGGTTCCGTATACGGCGAGATCGCCGACGATGTCCGCAGTCGTTGCGAGAGCGGAGACGCCGACCATGAGGCCTGATATAGAAAACAGCATGGCGGGCGCGAACATTGCCCCGCCAAAGCGTTGGATTTTTTGCAGCATGTTCTGCCTTCCGAATATCGAGGCGCGTTGCGCGTGGGGAAACGTTTAAACAATGGATTCATTGTAGAGGACCAGACGAGTGTCGTACCGGCAGTTTTGAGCGAAACCGATTTGGGCATGACAGAAACCGTCAACGGCTAAATCCTGTCGCTTCACCGATATTCGGTTTAAACAACTTTAAGAAATGCTATCGTGCCTAGCCGGAAATGAATAATGTAGAGGTGAAACAATGCCAAAAGCGATATACGAAGGAATCTACCGAGAAATACGCTCGCGCATCATTAATGGGACCTATGCGTTTCAGGAGATGCTGCCAACCGAAGCCGAGCTGACCGCGGAATTTGGCTGCACGCGCAATACCGTCCGCCGCGCTTTGAGCATGCTGGCCGACGGGATGTTTGTGCAGCCCATACACGGCAAGGGCGTGCGCGTTATTTGGCTTAAGGGCGAAACCGACATGTTGGGCGCACTCGAAGAGGTTGAGTCGTTTGGCGAGTTTGCAAAGCGCAACAATGCCGTTGCATCGACGGACGTTAAGTCTTTCGAACATCTGGTTTGCACCGAGCAACTCTCTCGTCACCTGGGCTTTAAGGTGGGCGAGGAGTTGATTCGCGTAGTGCGTGTCCGAAGCCTCAACGGCAACGCGCGCCAAGTGGACCATGGCTATTTTTTGGCGTCGATCGCCAAGGGCCTGACTCCCGAGATCGCGGCAGATTCTATTTACGGCTATCTGGAGCACAAGCGCGGTGTCAAAGTGATGGCGAGCCGTCGTACGGTGAGTGTCGAGCTCGCCAACGATGAGGACTGCAGCTATCTTGACCTCGGCAAATACAACTGCGTTGCCGTCATGGAGAGTCAGTCGTACACCTCGGATGGCATCTTGTTTGAGGTGACGCACACTCGCACACACCCCGAGATCTTCCATTACCGCGTCAATTCCAAGCGATAGCCGGCTAGCTCGCAGCCTGACGAGACTCATGGCCTCAAAGAGAAAACGCCCGGTCAAACCGACGGTACATCGGCTTGACCGGGCGTTTTCTCTGCATTAGATAACAAATAATTGTTTATACAAAACTTGTCAAGTATCAAGTTGAAATTACCGTTCACCGAAGTTTTTCTACCGCTCTAGTAATACTTGTTCAAACAACTAGCCAAATAGCGTATCGTTCAAATCAGCAAAAGGGGCAAAGTCCCCGAGCCAATCTCCGAAGGCGGCGGCAAAGGGTGCCGCCACGGTGTGAAAGGGTGGATTGTAATGAAGAACGAAATGAGCAGAAGGCAGTTCCTGGGCTTTGCTGGTTCCGCGGCTGCAGTTCTTGGTCTGGGCCTCGTGGGTTGCGGTGGTTCTGCCGGCTCCGGCTCCTCTGCTTCTGGTGACGCTGCCGAGGTCTACTTCCTCCAATTCAAGCCCGAGGTCGACAAGGAGTGGAAGGAGATCGCCAAGGCCTATAAGAAGGAGAAGGGCGTCGAGGTCAAGATCGTGACCGCTGCCTCCAACACCTACGAGGAGAAGCTCAAGTCCGAGATGTCCAAGAGCTCCGCTCCGACCCTGTTCCAGGTCAACGGCCCCACCGGTCTTAAGAACTGGAAGGATTACTGCGCCGACCTGTCCGATACCAAGCTCCGCGGTGAGCTCATTGACGACTCCCTGGCTCTGCAGTCCGACGGCAAGGATGTGTGCATCGACTGGGTTCAGGAGAGCTTCGGCATCATCTACAACAAGCAGCTGCTCGAGAAGGCTGGCTACAAGGCCGAGGACATCAACTCCTTCGACAAGCTGAAGGCTTGTGCCGACGACATCCAGGCCCGCAAGGACGAGCTTGGTGTCGAGGGTGCCTTCACTTCCGCCGGCATGGACGACTCCTCCAGCTGGCGCTACACCACCCACCTTGCCAACATGCCGCTCTACTACGAGTTTGAGAAGGAGCACAACCAGGAGGACGACGAGATCAAGGGTGAGTTCCTCGACAACTACAAGCAGATCTTCGACCTGTACATCACCGACTCCACCTGCGATCCTTCGCAGCTTGCTTCCAAGACCGGCGACGACGCCACCAACGAGTTCGCAACCGGCAAGGCCGTCTTCTACCAGAACGGCTCTTGGGCCTACTCTGACCTCGTCAAGGCCGGCATGACCAACGATCAGATTGGCATGATGCCGATCTACATCGGTGTTGACGGCGAGGAGAACCAGGGCCTGTGCTCCGGCGGCGAGAACTACTGGTGCGTCAGTTCCCAGGCTTCCGAGGATGCCCAGAAGGCCACCGAGGACTTCATGTATTGGTGCGTCACCGCTGACACCCCGACCAGCATCATCGCCGACAAGATGGGCCTGACCGCTCCGTTCAAGAGCGCCAAGGAGACCACCAACGTCTTCTCGCAGCAGGCCGTTGCCATGGCCAAGGACGGCAAGAAGACCGTCGCTTGGGACTTCGTCTACATTCCCTCCGAGGAGTGGAAGAAGAACCTCAAGCAGGCTCTGATTGCCTACGCTGCCGATAACAGCAAGTGGGACGGCGTCAAGAACGCCTTCGTCGATGGCTGGAAGACCGAGAAGGCCGCTTCCGAGTAAGCAGTTGCTGCCCAAGCTATCTGATTAGCGACAGGGGGCGGGCAGACGTTGGTTTGCC
>URDZ01000064.1:0-12306 GCA_900546725.1 uncultured Collinsella sp.
TAATCAGTCCCTATTTCACCGCAACTGAAACAGGGGCGCTCTCCAAGAGAGCGCCCCTGCCGGGTTTCCATAGTTCTGGCGAAGCAGTCCTTGAGATCCGCCTTGCCTTATGCCAAGAACTCCTTGGTGGTCGCCACGATGTTGGCGGCGTCCAGGCCATACTTGTGCAAGAGCTCGGCACCCGGGCCGGACTCGCCAAAGGTGTCGTTGACGCCGATCTTCTTGAGGGGCGTCGGGCACTGCTCGCACAGGACGTCGGCAACGGCGCTGCCCAGGCCACCGATTACAGAATGCTCCTCGACGGTCACGACGTGGCCGGTCTTGGTGGCGCTCTTGACGACCAGGTCGGCATCGATGGGCTTGATGGTGTGCATGTTGATGACCTCGGCGTCGATGCCCTCGGCAGCGAGCTGCTCGGCGGCCTCGAGAGCCTCGCCGACCATCAGGCCGCAGGCGATGATGGTGACGTCGGCGCCCTCGCGCATGACAATGCCCTTACCCAACTCGAAGTTGTAGGTCTCGGGGTCGTTGATAACCGGCGAGGCCAAACGAGCGAAGCGCATGTACACCGGACCGTCGCACTCGTAGGCGGCGCGCGTTACGGCGCGGGCCTCGACGTCGTCGGCAGGAACGATCACAGTCATGCCGGGGATGACGCGCATGAGGGCAATATCCTCGCAGCACTGGTGCGTGGCGCCATCCTCGCCCACCGAGATACCGGCATGCGTGGCACCGATCTTAACGTTGAGGTGCGGGTAGCCGATGGAGTTGCGGACCTGCTCAAAGGCGCGACCGGCAGCGAACATGGCAAAGGTGCTCGCGAAGGCAACGCGGCCGGTGGTCGCGATACCGGCGGCGACGCCCATCAGGTTGCTCTCGGCAATGCCCACATCGAAGAAGCGGTCGGGGCAGGCTGCCTTGAACTTGCCGGTCTGCGTGGCGGCAGCCAGGTCGGCGTCGAGGACCACAAAGTCATCGTGCTCGTTGGCGAGCTCGACGAGGGCCTCGCCGTAGCTTACGCGCGTGGCGATTTTCTTGACGTCTGCCATCCTAGAGCTCCTCTCCGGCGGCCGTGAGCTCTGCCATGGCCTGCTCAAACTGTTCATCGTTGGGGGCCTTACCGTGCCAACCCACCTGGTTCTCCATAAAGGAAACGCCCTTGCCCTTCATGGTCTCGGCGATAATGGCGGTCGGCTGGCCCTTGGTAGCGCGAGCCTCGGCAAAGGCGGCGCGGATCTGGTCGAAGTCGTTGCCGTCGGCGAGCTCCACCACGTGGAACTTAAAGGCACGGAACTTGTCGGCGAGCGGCATGGGGTCGTTGACCTCCTCGACGGGACCGTCGATCTGCAGGCCGTTGTGGTCGACGATCACGCAGAGGTTATCGAGCTGCTGGTTGCCGGCAAACATGGCGGCCTCCCAGACCTGGCCCTCCTCGCTCTCGCCATCGCCCAGCAGGGCGTACGTGCGGTAAGTATCACCCCAGTGCTTGGCGGCAACCGCCATGCCCACGGCGGCGGAGATGCCCTGGCCCAGCGAGCCGGTGGACATATCGACGCCCGGGGTGTCGTTCATGTTGGGATGACCCTGCAGGTGGCTGCCGATATGACGCAGCGTCTCGAGGTCCTCCTTGGGGAAGAACCCGCGCTCGGCGAGCACGGCGTACAGACCCGGAGCACAGTGGCCCTTGGAGAGCACAAAGCGATCGCGGTCGGCCTTGCGGGGATCGGCCGGGTCGACGTTCATTTCCTCAAAGTACAGATAGGTCATGATGTCGGCAGCGCCGAGCGAACCGCCCGGATGGCCGGACTTGGCAGCGTGCACTCCGGTGACGATGCCCTTCCTTACCTCGTTGGCAACCTTTTTGAGCTCTTCGTCGCTCATTGTGCCTTCCTTTCATCCTCTTTAGACAAGATGCGCACGGCACAGAAGGTCGTCCCAACCCAGCCGCGATGCACGTACGTCATTCATTATGCTGGAAACTGGAAGCTTTACCAGAGTATTTATCATTATTTGAACAATTGAGCAGGCAGAACCGCTGATGAAACGGTTTATCAATGTGAACGTCTTTTGGATGGAACGCAGTCGGCCCTACGCGTTAATGTCCTTGAAGCCCTCACCGAAAGTTTCCGTAACGTCGGCCACGGTCACGATGGCGCGCGGGTCGCGCTCGCGCACGATCGTCTTGAGGGTATTGAGCTCTCGACGGCTCACGATGACCATAACCACTGGCTTCTCGGCACCCGAATACATGCCAGTCGCCTTAAACTTGGTACAACCACGACCCAGGCCATACATGATATCGGCAGCGATATCAGGGAACTTGTCCGAGATGATGAGTACCATACGGCGTTTGTTGCCACCATCGACCACGGCATCGATCACGTAGCCGCTAATGACCATCGAAAGGCCTGCATACAGTGCGTTTTCGATTGAAAAGACCGGAGCCGATAGCGCGCATACGGCAACATCGATCGCCATGACGGTCGAGCCCACCGGCAGCGAGGTGTTACGCGAGATGATTTGGCCAATCGTGTCCGAGCCGCCGGTGTTGGCGCCGGCGCGCAACACCATGCCGTAACCGATGCCCGTAATAATGCCGCCCCACATGGCAGGGAGCATCAGGTCCGCATCCGCCAGAGGTGCTACAAACGGGGCGAACAGATCGGTAAAGAAGCCCAGCAGCACAAAGCCCGTCGCGGTCTGCACCACGTAGAACATGCCGCCCTCGCGCATAACGACCAACAACAGCAAGGCGTTCATCACGATCGTCTGAATACCAACGGGAAGCGATAGGCCGCGCGCCGCGCCGACCGCCTGGATAATGGTGGCAAGGCCCGTAACGCCACCGGCGGCAAGACCGTTGGGAATCAAAAACAAGTCGGTCGCGATGGCGGCCAAGGCACACCCCAACATGATCTGGGGCAGGTCGTGAAAGAAGTTCATCGAAAGAATGCGCTTGATGTCCAGACGATATGCCATGCTGCCTCCCTCAAAAAAGCGCACCCAAACGGATGCGCTTTGAACTTCTTCTTGTATTCGATTCTACCGATTCGCCGGACAAAAACCACCCCTGCGCAGGGTTTATTCTGGATACAAACCCGTCCAACCGTTGGGCTTAGCATCGGCTTGAAACTGCCCGATGTTTTAGACCTCCGAGCCTTCTGCATCGGCGTTGCCGGTGGCCCAGCGATGGTAGCCAACAACAAACGGGTCCAGGTCGCCATCGTCAAGAACGGCCTCGACATTGCTGGTCTCCACGCCCGTGCGTAGGTCCTTGACCATCTGGTACGGGTAGAGCACGTAGCTGCGAATCTGGTTGCCAAAACCAATCGTGGTCTTGGGTCCGCGGATCTCATCCAGGGCCTCGGCGCGCTTCTCGAGCTCAATCTCGTACAGGCGAGCCTTGAGGATCTGCATGCACGCGGCCTTGTTCTGAATCTGGCTGCGCTCGTTTTGGCAGGTAACCACAATGCCGCTGGGGAAATGCGTCACGCGCACGGCGGAGTCGGTGGTGTTGACGCCCTGACCGCCCGGGCCGCTCGCGTGGTACACGTCCACGCGGATGTCATCGGGACTGATCTCAATGTCGATATCATCGGGTAGCACGGGGATGACCTCGACGCCGGCAAACGTGGTCTGGCGGCGCTTCTTGTCGTCGGTGGGGCTAATGCGAACCAAGCGGTGGACGCCGGCCTCGGCGCGCAGCATGCCAAATGCGTCCTTGCCCTCGACGGTAAAGGTCGCACGGTCAATGCCGATGACCTCGGCCGCGGGACAGTCGTTGATGGTGACCTTCCAGCCGCGACGCTGGCAGTACTTCATGTACATCTTAAAGAGCATGAAGGTCCAGTCCTGGGCCTCCAGACCACCCTGTCCGGGCTTGATGGTCACAATGGCATCGCCGTGATCGAACTCACCGGTAAACCAGCTCGAAAGCTCAAGCTCATCGATGGCACGGGCCAGGCGCTCAGCCGTGGCTGCAGCCTCCTCGCGAAGGGCGGCGGCGTCGGGGTCATCCCCCATCTCCTCGGCAAGCTCCAGCGCGGCGCGGGCATCGGAAAGCTCGCCGCGCGCGGTGTCCACGGCAGCGATATCTTCCTTGGTGCGCGCGATCTCCTCCATGGTGGCACGGGCGGCGTCGGCGTCATCCCAAAAGCCAGGGGCAACACTTTTGGCCTCGAGCTCGAACACGCGGGTACGCTTCTCGTCCAGGTGGAGATACGACTCGACCTCACCGAGCCGGTCCGCAAACGCGTCCAGCTCGGCGGGCGTTACCTCTAAAGCCTCAGCCATTAACGATTCCTGCCGTGGCAGTACTTAAACTTCTTGCCGCTACCGCAGGGGCACGGGTCGTTGCGGCCCACGTTGACGTACGGATCGTCGCTCTCGGACTTGCGATAGGTGGTCACCTTGCCACCGTTGTTGACGGCAGCCGGACCACCCTGGACAGCCATGCGGGCCTGCACCTGCGCCTGCTTGCGCAGCACCGAGCCGCCGTTGTCACCATCGACCTCGGCAGGACCGGAGAAGTGCGCACCCTCGAGCGCGGGCTCCTCCTTGTGCTCCACGGCACGCGGGGCAGCCTTGATCTCGATGCGCAGAACCGTGCGCAGGTAATCCTCATACATGGTATCGACGAGTATCTGGAACGCGCCGTAGGCCTCGGTCTTGTACTCAACCAGCGGGTCGCGCTGGCCAAAGCCGCGCAGGCCGATGCCGGTCTTGAGGTAGTCCATCTCCTGCAGGTAGTTCATCCAGCGGGTATCGATGACGCGCAGCATGACCTGGGTGTTGAGCTCGCGCATCAGGTCCTCGCCCAAGCGCTCGGCCTTCATGTTGTAGCACTTCTCTACGTAAGCCAGGACATCGGCAGCCAGGGCCTCATAATCCTCGTCGGGGAACTTCGGCGTATCGATGTGGCCGGTGAGCTCCACAACCCACTTGCGCAGGCCCTCCAGGTCGCGCTCGCCATCGTGACTGTCCTTGGTGCAGAACTCCTGCACGCAGCGGTACACGGTGTCGTGCATGACCTCGGTGATGTGGTCGGTCAGGTCCTTGCCGTCCAGAATCTTATTGCGCTCGGCGTAGATGACCTGGCGCTGCTTGTTCATGACGTCGTCGTACTCAAGGACGCTCTTACGCATGGAGAAGTTGATGCTCTCGACCTTGTGCTGGGCGCTCTCGACGGCCTTGGAGATGATCTTGTGCTGGATGGGCATGTCGTCGCCCATGTCGGCCGTGACCATCATCTTGGAGACGCGGTCCATCTTGTCGCCGCCGAACAGGCGCATGAGGTCGTCCTCGAGCGACAGGTAGAACTGGGTCTCGCCCGGATCGCCCTGACGACCGGAGCGGCCGCGCAGCTGGTTGTCGATACGACGGGACTCGTGGCGCTCGGTTCCGATAACGGTCAGGCCGCCGGCGGCAAGCACGCGCTCGCGCTCGGCCTTGCAGGTCTCCTTGGCCTCGGCGTTAAACTGCTCGAGCTGCTCGGGCGTCACGTCCTCCATGGTCAGGCCCTCGTACTCAAGGCGCTCGCGCACCAGCTCGTCGGGGTTGCCGCCCAGCAGGATGTCGGTACCACGACCGGCCATGTTGGTGGCGATGGTCACGGCGCCGTAGCGTCCGGCCTGGGCAACGATATGGGCCTCGCGTTCATGGTGCTTGGCGTTGAGGACCTCGTGTGCGATGCCGCGCTTGGTAAGGGCGGCAGACAGCTTCTCGGAGCTTTCGATGGAGACGGTGCCCACCAGGACCGGCTGTCCCTTGGCGTGACGACGCTCAACGTCGTCGGCAACGGCGTTGTACTTGGCCTGAATGGTGCGGTACACCAGGTCCTCGTGGTCCACGCGCTGCACGGGCTTGTTGGAGGGGATGACCTCGACGGGTAGCTTGTAGATCTCGCGGAACTCAGCATCCTCGGTAAGTGCCGTGCCGGTCATGCCGGAGAGCTTGTCATACAGACGGAAGTAGTTCTGCAGGGTGATGGTGGCCAGGGTCTGGTTCTCCTCGCGTACGAGCACGCCCTCTTTGGCCTCGATGGCCTGGTGCAAGCCCTCGGAATAGCGGCGGCCTTCCATAATGCGGCCGGTGAACTCGTCGACGATCTTGACCTCGCCATTAGTGACCACGTACTGCTTGTCGCGGTGGAACATGTACTGGGCCTTCAGCGCCTGCTGCAGGTGGTTGACCAGCTGGCCGGAGAGATCGGCATAGATGTCATCGATACCCAGGCGGCGCTCAATCTTCTTAAGGCCGCGCTCGGTGGCGGCGATGGTGTGCTTGGCCTCGTCCATGACGTAGTCGCCCGTGGGTTCAACGTCCTCGGTGGCGGTGAGCATGTCGTGCGACACGTCCTCACCGCGCTCCAGGCCGCGCACGGCGCGCGCGAAGTCCTTGTAGGTGCTGGCGGACTTGGTGCCGGCACCCGAGATGATGAGCGGCGTTCTGGCCTCATCGATCAGGATGGAGTCGACCTCGTCGACGATGGCGTAATGGTGGCCGCGCTGAACGCGCTGCTCGGGGCGGGTGACCATGTTGTCGCGCAGGTAGTCGAAACCGAACTCGGAGTTGGTGCCGTAGGTGACGTCTGCCTGGTAGGCCGGGCGCTTGAGTTCGAGCGGCATGTTGTTCTGGAGCAGACCAACGGTCATTCCCAGGTACTTGTAGATGCGGCCCATCCACTCGGAGTCGCGCTTTGCCAGGTAATCGTTGACGGTAACGACATGCACGCCCTTGCCGGCGATAGCGTTGAGGTAGCCGGCCAAGGTGGAGACGAGCGTCTTGCCCTCGCCGGTCTTCATCTCGGCAATATGACCCTCATGAAGCGCCATGGCGCCGATGAGCTGTACGTCAAAGTGACGCATGCCCGTGATGCGCTTGGAAGCCTCGCGCACAGTGGCAAAAGCCTCGGGAAGCATGTCGTCGAGCGACTCGCCGTTGGCGTAACGCTCGCGGAACTTATCGGTCTGGCCGCGAAGCTCCTCCTCGGTCATCTTCTCAAACTGGGGCTCAAGACCGTTGATCTGGTCGACGATCTTGTAGTAGCGCTTAAGGTCCTTATCGGATCCAAAGGACAGCAGCTTTGACATGAATCCCATGTGGTTTTCCTTTTTGGCCATCGCCCACGCCGTGCAGCTGCGGGCGAGTTAAACACAGATGATTGTACTTTAGCCAAACAAGGCGCGGCCTATACGGTCGACCTCGACCGCCACGTAATAACTACGACCAACCTGCCACAATGGGACAGGTTAATTTTGGCAAATTTTATCTGAGCAAACGCTGCCTTTCTGCCATTTGGTGCAAACGAACCTGTCCCCTTCGCACCAATTTGGTGCCATGGGGACAGGTTCGTTTGCACCAATAAAAAGAAAAGGGCCGCGCACCCAAACGGATGCACGGCCCTTATGCCATGAATGCGAGCGATTCCGCGGCGAGCTATTTACTCAGCAGCCTCGGTGGTCTCGGCCTCGGCAGCGGCCTCCTCGACGGGAGCCTCTGCGGGAGCCTCGGCGGCCTGCTTGGCAGCCTCCTCGGCAAACTTAGCAGCACGCTTAGCCTTCTCGGCAGCCTTAGCCTCAGCGGCGGCCTTGCGAGCAGCCTCGGCCTCAGCAGCCTTGGCGGCCTTGGCAGCCTTGGCCTCCTCGGCCTTCTTGAGCTGGGCGGCAGCGGCGCCACCGAACTTGTCGGCGAAGCGCTGGACGCGTCCACCGGTGTCGACGAACTTCTGCTGGCCGGTGTAGAACGGGTGGCACTCGTTGCAAAGCTCGACCTTCATCTCGGACACGGTAGCGTGCGTCTTGAAGGTGTTGCCGCAGGAGCACGTCACCGTGCACTCGACATACTGGGGATGGATACCCTGCTTCATGGTAGGACTCCTTATTGGTCAGGCGCTGGTTACCGATCAGCGCATAAGGCGTCTTGGTTTCCGACCAAGACAACAAACTCGGCTATGGTACCACGGCGCCGCGCGTCCCACAAAAGGTTCACGGTCTTTGTGCAACGCGGCGTGACCAACCGCAGCGGACACGCACCCTGTTGCCCCTTCTCCCATGTTGCAGACGTGTAACGCCGCAGTAAGCACACCCCTTTTGGCGCCAGACAGGTACAATGATGAACACTGTACCGTAGCGGAGCGCCCCGCGCGCGCCGCAACCACGCGAAAGGGTTTCCCATGGCCGAGATCTCGTCCTCCCGCATCGTCATCACCGTCCTTGGCAAGAACCGCCCCGGCATCGTCGCCGGCGTCACCCGCGTTTTGGGCGAGGCCAACGTCGACATCCGCGACATCACGCAGTCCATTATCGAGGACATCTTCACCATGACCATGCTGGCCGACACCGCCGAGTCCAAGCTCGACTTCGCCGAGCTGCAGAAGGCGCTGGCCGAGGCCGGCGAGCTTTCGGGCGTCAACGTGTCCATCCAGCGCGAGGACGTCTTTAACTTTATGTACCGCCTGTAGCGAACAAGCCGCTCGGGGCAGCTTGACGTCATATCGTCCAAGCGCGCGGCCCCAAAGCGGACCGGAGAGGAGCGCGCATGGCCTACGACGCCAAGAAAATCTACTACCGCTTCGACGATCACCTGAGCCGCCTGGTTCTGGATTACGAGGCGAGCCGTCAGATTTCGCCCGAAAGCGAAAACCTCTACCACGGCCTGCCGACCGCCCCGTACGACGAGGACCTGTTCGTAGAGCACAACGTCAAGCGCGGCCTGCGCAATGCCGACGGCTCGGGCGTGGTCGCGGGCCTTACCCGCATCTCGGACGTGCACGGCTACAACAAGGTCGACGGCAAAGTCGTGCCCGATCAGGGCAAGCTCACGCTTCGTGGCTACAGCATCGAGGATCTGGTCAACAACGCCCAGGCCGAGAACCGCTACGGCTACGAGGAAGTCGCCTATCTGCTTATCACGGGTTCGCTGCCCAACAAGGAAGAGCTCGACGGCTTTTGCGAGCGCCTGGGTGCTTTTAGGCACCTGAGCGACGAATACGTCCGCGAGTTCCCCATGACCACGGTGTCGTCGAGCATCATGAATGTGCTTCAGCGCGCCGTGCTGCTGCTCTACGCCTTCGACGCCGAGCCCGACGCCATTACACCCGAACACGAAATCGACGTCGCCATCTCCATGCTCGCCCGTCTCCCCCGCATCGCCGCCTTCGCGCATATGGCCTCGGTCGCCAAGCGCCGCGGCTCCGAGGTTCATGTGCCGCACCCCACACCCGGCCTCTCCACCGCTGAGACCATTCTGCAGGTCCTACGCGGCGGCATGGCATTCACCCGCGACGAGGCCATGCTGCTCGACGTGATGCTTATGCTGCATACCGAGCACGGCGGCGGCAACAACTCCACGTTCGCCTGCCGTGTGCTGTCCTCCTCGGCCACCGACCCGTATTCCGCCTACGCTGCGGCTATCGGCTCGCTCAAGGGCCCGCGCCACGGCGGCGCCAACGCCAAGGTCGTGTCCATGCACGAGGACATCCGTGCGCATGTCTCCAATTGGGAGGACGAGGACGAGGTCGCAGCCTACCTGGGCAAGATCCTCGACAAGCAGGCCTTCGACGGCACGGGGCTCATCTACGGTATGGGCCACGCCGTCTACACGCTGAGCGACCCGCGTGCCGAGGTGTGCCGTCGTTACGCGCGCACGCTTGCCGCCAAGAAGGACCTGGGCGAGGAGTTCGCGCTCATCGAGCGCATCGAGCGCCTGGCCCCGCAAGTGATGCGCGATCACGGCATGACCAAGCCCATCTGCGCCAACATCGACCTGTACACGGGCTTTATCTACAAGATGCTCGGCGTGCCCGAGACGCTCTTTACGCCGCTGTTCGCCGTCGCCCGCATGGCCGGCTGGTCTGCGCACCGCATGGAAGAGCTCTTCTGCGCGCACCGCATCATCCGTCCCGCGTATCGCCCGGTTATCGAGCCGCTGGAGTACAAGCCACTCGCCGATCGTTAGGACGCAGACCGTTATAGAACCCGAGCGTGGCCAGGGCATCACCGCCCTCGGCCACGCTTTTTATGCCAGTAGAAAGGATCGCAGCGAATGATTGTGTTTTCCGATATGGATGGAACGCTGCTGACGAGTGATAAGCAGATGAGCGATGCCACCTGGACAATGCTCGACGAGCTTGCGCGCCGCGGTATTGAGTTTGTGCCCTGCACGGGGCGCCCGCTGTCGGGCATCTTTGAGCCCATCCTCGCCCATCCTGCCGTGCACTACGCGGTCTGCGCCAATGGTGCCAGCGTCTGGCAGCTCGACGACGGTACGCCCACCGACACCTCACGTGCTACGCGCATTTTGAGCCGACCGCTCGATTGCGGCATTGCCCATCGCATCCGCCGCATCGCCGCCGGCCACGATGTGACCTTCGATATCTTCGCGGACGGGCAGTGCTTCCTCCCCCGCTCGCTCTACACGCGCCTGGATGAGTTCTGCGGCGGCGACCCCCACATCGCAGCTTCGCTCAAGCGCACACGAACACCGATCGACATGGATATCGACAGCAAGATCGACGAGGTCGAGACGCTCGAACGCATCGCCATGTACTGGCACGACCCGGCCGATCGCGACGCCATCGCGGCGGAGCTCGACACGCTCGGAGGCATTGAGGTCACACGTTCGTACGCCATGAATATCGAGGTCATGGGCGAGGGCGCCACCAAGGGAACGGCCCTCACGTGGCTATGCGAGCACTTGGGCGAGCGTCTCGCCGACGCCTGGGCGTTCGGCGACAACATCAACGACATCCCCATGCTGCAGGCAGCGGGCCATGGCATGGCCATGATCAACGCCGAGCCCGAGGACCGCGAGGCCGCCGACGCCATCACCGAATACGACAACGACCACGACGGCGTCGCCCGCACCATCATGGCCGCCCTCGCCTAGTCATTGGGGACGTTCTTAAACGACTAGTCGTTGGGGACACTCTTCGCAAAAAGCTGCAAGGACTGTCCCCCACTGTCGGCAGAAAAGGAACGCCCCCATCTGCCGGATTAGGAGAGACTCTCCAGCACGCGACGGAGCTCATGCTGAACGGCGTGGTCGCGGTTGCAGCCTACGACGCGATCGGCCACCGCCTTGAGCGCGGGGCGCGCGTTTTCCATCGCACAGCCTGTGCCGACAAAGCGAATGATCTCGTAGTCGTTCATCGAGTCGCCAAACGCCATGACCTCATCGCGTCCAATGCCGTAATGCTCCGCAAGCTGCGCGATGCCCGAAGCCTTCGACACGCCGGGCTGCATGGCATCGATCCACGCATTGCCCGAAGGCGCAAAAGTAAAGAGCTGACCAAGTTCGCGCTGTAGCACGTACGCACTGTCCATAACGGCACCGTCGTCGCAAAAGATACTCGCTTTGATGATATTTACGCTGGGATCGGGCAGCTCCCAAATGCGCTCGGCATTGGGAAGGTCCTTATCGACCTCACGCACGAACTTGCACTCATCATCGAGCAAAAAGGACTTGGTTCGGTCAAAAAGCGCAAGATGCAGATTGGGAAACGTCCTGACGGCTTGGGCGAGCCTTCGAATCGCCAGGTGGGAATACACCTCACGGTCCACCATCTTGCCGTCGGCATAGACCTGGGCGCCATTAGCGGCGACAAAGTCCATCTTGTCGCGAACAGGTGCAAAGAACTCGCACAGACGATCGTAGCGACGACCTGACGATGCGGCGAAATGCACGCCATGCTCGTGTAGCGCCAGAATCAGTTCGTAGGTCTCGGGAGGCACCTGGCCGTTTTCGTCAAGCAGTGTGCCGTCCATATCGGATGCAATCAGTTTAAACATAGAAAAGCTCCCTTCGGGCTTGTTGGAATCGAACGCGTATCCGATTCCAACGTACCCAAAGGGAGCTCAAATAAGACTCCGCGGGCGTAAACGTTGCAAGGACCTGGCAAATAGCTCACACATGCCAGAGGTCCTACGGTCGCGGCGTCAGGCAGCCCGCCAAAGAGTGTCCCCGACGGCTAGTCGTTTAAGAACGTCCCCGATGACTAGTCGGCGTAGGTGAAGGTCGTGACGTCGAACATGCCCTCGGGGCGGATGCGGAGCGTCGGGATGACTGGCAGGGGCAGGAAGATGATGTCCATGATAGGGTCGAGCGGCGGCTCAATACCCATGGCGCGCGCCTTGACCATAAAGTCGTCGTGCTGCGCGGCAACGTCCTCGGCCGTGCCTTCGCTCATCAGGCCACCGAGCGCCAGCGGAATGCGCGCCACGACCTCGCCGTTGCGCACCAGCACGTGACCACCTTGGCCCACGGCCTCAACGGCGGCCATCATATCGGCGGCCTTGTCGCCCACCA
>URDZ01000065.1:0-11795 GCA_900546725.1 uncultured Collinsella sp.
TAGGCTTGAGCGCGGGGGGGGGCTTAGGCCCCTAGTCTTGAACGTACTTGAGGTCAAGCTCTCCAGGCGCGTCCACGTACACCGCGCCGAACGTCAGGTTTACCAGCCGGGGCTGAGCTCCATAAGAGCAAAATCATTCTAGCGCTTACTATCAAGGATATCCGTCGTAGTGGCGGCTATCCGGCAAACGATCGTACTCTCGTGGTCCCGTTTCGAGTAATTCTTTGGCACGGTCAGGAGCATAGCGAACGGTTTCCGCTGTTCCGCTCATGTACATGGACGATGAATGAACTTCGATAGCAAACGCAATTTGGTTTTTGAAATATGGACGAATTCCTTGTCGGGAGGGTAGAATGATGCCGACGGCAGCCCAAGTTGTAGAGAGCTGGGCAGAGCCGTTGCTTAATGAAGTTGGGTCATCGTCTTAGCGACGGTGGCCTTTCTTTTTGGGCTTCGAGCCCTGCTTGAGTGCCTTGGAAAGGCCGACAAGGGCCGTGAGGAGCGAGACCATAGCGGTCAGGAGCTTCACGAGCTCGGTGAAATCGGTCATGGGCATCACCTCCCATCAAATGGAGGGCTCTGCCCGGCACGAGGGCTGCCGACAGCAAGGACGATTCTATCAGAGCGGCTGACTCCCGCCCGATATTACCATCCCACTGCGCCTGTGCAAAAAAGAGGGCCGCCAAACAGCGACCCTCCAGCGAAAGTGCATGTTATTTAAGACAGTCAAATTCTTTGAATAACAAATGACTGCTGTATAATTACATAATAAAGTTCACCCGGAAGGAGCGATCGATGAAAAGCAAACGATTTGCCCTGAATGCACTTCTGGTAGTAGCAATATTGACGCTCTTCGTCTTTTCGGACTCATACATGAATCAGCCAAGATTTGGATATGCTTTATACGCTGTGTTTTCCGGCGAAACAACTTACAACACTTACAACACTATTGGCTTCATTGACGCAATCTTTTTCTATGTAGTCGGCCCCTTATCAAGCGAACTGGTCGCTTTCCTTGTCTGCCTCAACCTGAATCAACGAAGCCAAACTCATTCAGCGACTTCGGCCAAACAAGGAATCAATCTCTTCGCAATAACGATAATTCTGCAAATTCTGACAGTGTTGATTATCGCCCTGACCGCAACAAACATTTTGAAGTATGAGTTCGGATTCATCGCGAGCTGCCTGATGGCAATTGCCGCGGGTATAGCGGTCTCGTATACAACTCCGGCAAAGAAGTAGCTCAACTAACAGGGCCTATTTGGAATCCGAATCGTCCATGGAGCCGTCGATGCCGGTTTTGGTGTCGTCCGTATTGGAATCGTCATCCTTCGATATGTGCGATACGGCTCGTTAATAGCCCTGGCCGTAGCCCTGACCCTGCTGGCCTAGCAGCTCCTCCAGATACTGGCGCAGCTGCTCGTCGGTAATACCGCCGTTGCCGGTGTCGGTCGCGCTGTCGTTCTGCTGCTGGTTCTGCAGCTCCTCGTCGGAGCCCAGCTCGACCGTGACCTTCTTCTCGTCCTTGCCGCGCATGAGCGTGATCTCGACCTTCTCGCCCACCTCGTGGCTGCGCAGCGCGATGATCAGGCCATCGGCGCTCGTAATCTCGTCGTCGCCCAGCTTGGTAATGACATCGCCCTCCTGAATGCCGGCCTTGGCGGCAGGACCATCCTCAACGACGCTCGCCACATACGCGCCGCTATCGGTGCTCAGCTTGTTGGTGCGGGCGTTAAGCGCATTGACGCTCGAAAGCGTAGCTCCCATGTACGGATGCACCGGCGTCTTGCCGTCGATGATCTGGTCGGCAATGTTCTTGGCATAGTTGACCGGAATGGCAAAACCCACGCCCGAGCTGGAGCCCGAATAGCTCTCGATGAGCGAGTTGATACCCACGAGCTCGCCATTGTCGTTGACGAGCGCGCCGCCGGAGTTGCCTGGGTTGATGGCGGCATCGGTCTGAATCATGTTGGCATAGATGGTGTTACCGCTGGTAGAGCTCATGGCCGTGGAGCGATACAGCGCCGACACAATGCCCGTAGAGACAGACTGTTCGTTACCGAACGGCGAGCCGATCGCCATGACCCACTCGCCCACGTTGAGCTTGGAGGAATCACCCATCTCGATCGGGGTGAGCTTGGAGGCGTCAGCATCCTTGAGCTTGATGACGGCCAGGTCGCTCGAGGCATCGTTGCCCACGAACTCGGCCTCGTAGGTGGTGCCGTCGTCCATGGTAACCACGTACTGGTCATAGCCATCGACCACGTGGTTGTTGGTGAGAATATGGCCCTCGGTATCGAGCACCACGCCCGAACCGACGCTGCCTGAGTTATCCGACTCGTCGGCAGACTGCGAAAGCGAGCCATTCTGGCTGCCGCTCGAAGTGGCGGTAATGGAAACCACGGAGGGCAGGGCCTTGGCAGAAACGGCCTCGGCCAGCGTGGTGTCCTCGGAGTCGATCGTGATCTTTTGCGTCGACGAACCCGAAGCACCCGCCGTCACGGCATTCTTGCCGCCGCCGATATCGAGCGTGCCGCTCATAATGAGCGCAATGACCAGCAGGGCTCCGCAGGCACAGCCGGCAAGCGCCGTAATAAAGATCGGCAGCTTTTTGGTCTTGGTCTTGACCACCGTGTGCTTGTTCACGACCTGCTGGCCACCCAGCGGCTTGCCGGTCTGCGTGTCGTAGGCCTGCACGTAGGGAATGTTACTGCCGGCAGGCGTCGACTCCACCTGCACACGCGGCTGCTGCTGGGTCTCGCCGGCGTTGCCCGCATCCTGGGGACGCTGGGAATCGTTCTCGCTCATGGCTGCGATCCTTTCGTCAAATAACCAAAGGCCCGCCAAACATGTGGCGGGCCATCATTGTTCACGTTGAGTTGTACCCCAATATGCGGGCGTACGTGTATGAGAACGCAATCTTTTAGGAAGGCTTAAGTTCTGCTGCAGACCCGAAAGGACCCGGCCTACGGCAAAACCACCACAAAGGTGCCTGTCCCCTTTGTGGTGGAAATCTAGTCCTTAAACAGATAGCCCACGCCGCGGACGGTGGTGATGTGTGCCGCGATCTGCGGGCCTACCTTGGAGCGGATGCGTCGAATGTGCACATCGACGGTGCGCGTGCCACCGCAGTACTCAAAGCCCCACACGCGGTGCAGCAGCACCTCGCGGCTGTAGGCGCGGTTGGGGTGCGTCGCCAAAAAGCTCAGCAGCGAGTACTCCATCAGCGTCAGGTCGATGGGCTCATCATCGAGCGTCACCTGGTAGGTAGCCAGGTTAATCTCGAGGTTATCGATGTTGAGCACATCGTCGGCGGTGACGGTCTCCTCCTCGCCCATCAGGCGCTGCGCACGAGCCTTGAGCTCGTTGGGTGTCGCCGTGGGGCATACAAAGTCGGCATGCGCGTGATTGGGCAGGCGCAAGGTACCGAGCGCCTCGTCGTCGACGATCACCAACATGGGGACGCCGCCACGATCGTCAAGCCACTTGGCAATCTGATCGATACGGTCGCTGCGGATGCCGTCGGAATCGAGAATCAGCAGGTCAAAGTCGTGCGCCGCAGTCGGCGAATCGGGGGTTGCCAGGCTCACCTCGACACCCAGGGTGGTCGTCAAGCTGCGGGCAAACTCGTGGAAGCGCGTCGTGCGCGCCATGAACAGGGCACTCTTTTCGGACATATCGGCCTCCAAAGAAATGAGCTCAATCGTACTGGAACAAGCCAGCGCGATTAGGAGTTCGCCAGGTAGTGCTTGATCTCCCACTCGGTGATCGTAGACTCAAACTTATGCCACTCGTCGCGCTTCTTTTTGAGGAAGAAACTGTGGATGTGCTCGCCGAGGGCATCCTTCATAAACTGCGAGTCCTCAAACACGTCGAGCGCCTCTTTGAGCGAACGCGGCAGCGGCGTGTAGCCGGCCTCGAGCATCTGGCGGTCGGTGAGCTTGAGCGTCTCGGCCGTGGCCTCGGGCGGGAGTTCCAGCTTGCGCTCGATGCCGTCCAGACCAGCCGCCAGCGTGACGGCGTTGACCAGGTACGGGTTGGCCATGGGGTCGGGGCTGCGAAGCTCGATGCGCGTGGACAGCTGCTTGCCGGGCTTGTAGACCGGAATGCGGACCATACTCGCGCGGTTGCGCAGGCCCCACGTGGCGTACTGCGGCACGGAGTCGCCGCCCGTGGTGATGCGCTTGTACGAGTTGACCGTGGGGTTAGTGATGGCGCTGATCTCGCGCGCGTGCGCCAAGATGCCGGCCATGTAGTGCTTGGCGATATCGGAGAGGTGGTACTTCTCGTCGTCCTCGCCCCAAAAGACGTTGTTGCCGTCGTGGTCGAATAGCGACTGGCACAGGAACATAGCGCTGCCGTCCTCGCCCGCCAACGGCTTGGGCATAAAGGAGGCGTGGCAACCGCTCTCGTAGGCCTGCTGCTTAATGATGAGCTTGGCCGTGGTGATGGCGTCGGACATGCTCAGGGCCTCGGCGTGACGCAGGCTCATGCCGTGCTGCGAGCGGCCAGCGGCGTGGAAGGTGTACTCCACGGGCACGGACATCTTCTCGAGCGTGAGGACCGTGTTGCGGCGCAGGTCGCGGGCGGCGTCGCTCACCGAAAGATCGAAGTAGCCCACGTTGTCGAGCGGCTCGGGGGTGTGCTCGTCGGGGAAGTAGTAATACTCCAGCTCGGCACCCACATTGAGCAGGTAGCCGGCCTTCTCGGCCTTGCGGAACATGCGGCGCAGGGCATCGCGCGGATCGCCGGCAAACGGCTTGCGATCGGGAGTGCACACGTCGCAGAACACGCGGGCGACGCCGTTGTGGCTCGGGCGCCACGGCAGGATCTGGAAGGTCGAAGCATCGGGGAACGCCAGCATGTCGGCTTCCTCGGGCGTGGCAAAGCCCTCGATAGCGGAGCCGTCAAAGCCAATACCCTCCTCAAAAGCGACCTCGAGGTCCTCGGGGCTAATGGCAAAGTTCTTGAGGCGGCCGAGAATGTCGACAAACCACAGACGAACAAAGCGGATGTCACGCTGCTCTACGGAGCGGAGTACGTAATCGATGTTCTGCTGGTTCATGTCGCTCCCCTTTCTTTCGGGCGGGTTTCGACTGGTCTATATCGCAGATACTATCGCAGAAAAATGTTTCCGCAGGGTTAAAGCGTATCAAGCGCTCAAAAAACGTGTGCGAACAGGCAGTCACGAACGAATGGCTAGCGTTCAGATTCGGAAACAATTTGCCTACACGCTCGTTCCAGCGCTGGGAACTCCATCGTCACCGCATCCCAAACAACCGATCGGTCGACATTGCCGTAATCATGCGCGAGGTAATTTCTCATGCCGATAATTCCACGCCACTCAATTTCGGGATGAAGCCGCTGCGAGCGTTCCGACAACTTGCCCGCTTCTTCCGTCACCCTAAGCGCGCACATCAAAAGGGAGTCCGCCAACGCCCTCGTCCGCACGTCATTCGCATGCAGAAACTGGTCCTCGGTGATATCAAAAGCCTTGATGCGCTCGTTTGTTTCAGAGATGGCGTCCAAGACCTCTTGGGCGCGGAGGCCGTCTGACTTACGCGCGATCATAAAGGATCACTCCTTCGCGCTCGATTGCCGCGGCAAGATCGGCATCAAGATGGTCGCTCGAGACAAGATCAACCTGCCTCCCAGTTTCTTTGCGCACCGCCTCGCCGAATGCCGACAACGCGAAAAGGCCAAAGCCCTGATCGCGATCGACTTCGAGACGCAAGTCAATGTCACTATCGGCACGCGCGTCGCCACGAGCATACGAGCCAAAAAGAATCACGCTTTTGATGGCGGGAATCGGGCTGGCCGCCTCACGGACAGCGGACTCAATCTGAGCGGTATCCAAAATGCCCGCCGCGACGCTTCCGCTCGCAGAGCTTTTACCGAGTGAAGGGACAAACGGCAGCGAACGCTCGCGCAGCATCTGTCTCATAAACATATTGACTGCAACAGACGAAGTCATGCCAAGTTCTTCGCACAGCTCGGCAAATGAATCTTTAATTGACGAGTCCACTCGCACACTCAGCACAGACGCAGCCATGGATACCTCCTGTATGACATTGTCTATATATTATCACACAGACTAGCGCGAGGTCGAAGCGCGGTGTTCGATGTGGCCGGGGACCTCGATGCGCTTGGGGGCGAGCTTTGCGGCATCGCCCACCGTAGTGGTAACGACGTCGATGCGCTCGGACAGGCGCTCGACCACGCGCTCGGCAATGGTGAGGGTGTCCTGCGCGGCCGTGGTCACACCGCCAAAGAGCACGTGGTTCCAGGGGTAATCGTCAAACGTCGCAATCTTGAGGCCAGCCGGCAACGAAGGTCCCAACTGTGCCAGCGCCTCGGTCAGACGCAGGAAGACCAGGCCGTTGACGGCAATGAGGCCGAGCTTTTTGCCCGCGTAGTCGCGGATGGTCTCGTCCAGGCGGCTGACGCTCGTGGCACCGTCATCGGCCAAGGTGACAACCTCGCCCGCAAGGTCGCGGCGCGAAAGCTCGTCGGCAAAGGCCTCGGCGCGCTCGCGACGCACGGGGCTGTCGTCGCTTGCCTCGGTGAGCAGGCACAGGCGCTCGCTGCCCGCAGCGGCCAGGGCGTCTACCAGGCCGGCGACCAGCTCACGGTTGTTAGATGTCACCAGATCGGCACCGCCGTCGGCAACGTCGCGGTCGAGCAGCACAACGGGCAGACGTCCCGCGGCAGCGGCGATGGCCCCGTCGTTACCACCGCAGGTGTTGACGACCAGGCCGTCTACGCCGGCATCGATAAGTCTGGTGAGCGACTCCGCTTCCTTAGCGGGGTCGTTGACACTAATGGCCGTCATAAGCGAGCAGCCGCGCGCGGCGGCACTGGCGGAAAGTCCTTCGAGCATAGCGCTGGAGAACGGGTTGGCGATGTCGGCCAGGATCACGCCAATGAGGTTGGTGCGCGAGCTGCGCAGATTGCGCGCGGCGGCACGCGGGCGATAGCCGGTGCGCTCGATAACCGCCGCGATGCGAGCACGGGTTTCCTCGGTCATTTGCCCGGGGCGGTTGTTGAGATAGCGCGAGACCGTGGCCGGGCTCACGCCCGCCTCGGCGGCAATGTCCTTGATTCTCATCTGCGCCATAGCGCACCCCGTTTCCCATTTGTCGGCAGTCTGAGCCATTTTAGGCATTTTTTTAAAAATCTCGCTTGCAAAACGTTGTAGGTGAGCAGCATCGTTTTTGCGCCTCGAGCAGATGCGATGATGGGCTAGATAGACGAATCTTTGGACAGCTCGAAATAGTCGGGATGCAAGGTGATAACCGGGCCCTGCTCCTCGGGCATCAGGTGCAAGTGTGTCTCGGCCAGATAGCTCGCCGCGTCGGTATCGCCCCTCTTAATGGCCTCGAGAATCCGGCGATGCTGCCGACGAATCGGCTCCCAATCTAGGTCCTGCGACACCATACGCAACCAGTTGTATCGCTCAAAATGCGTATTGACGCTCTTCATCCAATCCCACAACATGTGACGGCCGGCAATCGCAAAACACGTCTCATGGAACAGGTTGTCCAGATCAAAAAAGCGACGCGTTTCGCTATGGTCGAGCGACTCGGACTCGGCAAGAATCTGCTCGAGCCGCTGCTTTTGCTCGGGTGTGGCGGCCGAACAGCATTTAATAAGCACGCTTCTCTCGAGTTTCTCGCGCAAGAAACAGGCATTCTCGGCGCGCTCCATGCTGATTTTTGAGACATAGGTGCCGCTTTTGGGACGCGTTTCCACCAGCTCCTGCTCGCGCAGGCGCACAAAAGACTCGCGAATGGGCGTGCGCCCGATTCCCGTCTCCTTTTCCAGACCAATCGCCGAAAGACGCGTGCCAGGCTTGAGCTCGGCATAGATGATCTTGGAGCGCAATGCGTTGTATGCCTGATCTTGCAGGCTCTGATAATGCTGATGTTGTTCCATAAAGCCCTCGGATGAAGCCCACGGTTTGTCGAATTTCACCACGTAATACTATCGCATCCCCCATCCCATCAGTTGTGGTGAAAGAGGGGGTGCTCACGTCGCCAGCACCGCAAGAGCAAGCGGCGGCATCCCGAAACCCGGGACACCACCGCTATTTTGCTATCGGATGGCGCAGAGACGCCCCTCCTCATGTGCCAAGGGGTTAACTAGAGTTCGCAGGCGACCTTGTAGCCATCGCCGATGGCGTCGCGGATGTTGCCGCACTTGTTGGCATCGCCCAGCACGTGGGCGGCAACACCGGCTGCAGCCAGGTCGTCGGCCAGCTTGGTGTTGGGACGATAGCCCATAGCAAGCACCAGCGTATCGGCACCGGCAATAGTGTGGACCTCGCCGTCCTTCTCGTAGCTGATGGTATCCTCGGTGATCTCGGTCACCTTGGCCTCGGTCAGCACATGGACGCCCTTGGAGAGCATGCGCGTGATGAGCACCGCGCGACCGGCACCGCCCTCGTTGGCGGCGAGCGTCTTGGTCATCTCGATGACGGTGACATCGCGGTTGGCCGGCGACAGGTCGTTGACCAACGGGGCCAGGTAATCGGCCGTCTCGCAGCCAACGGTGCCGCCGCCCACGATGACGATCTTCTTACCCGGGAAAGCCTTGCCACCCAGCAGGTCGTCGGCCGTCATAACCTGCTTAAAGCCCTGCATGAAGGCCGGAGCGATGGGCTCGGCGCCATAGGCCAGGACGACCTCGTAGCCGGCGTAGTCGCGCTGAATGTCCTCGGCAGTAAGCTCGGTGCCAAATACGCACTTCACGCCCGCCTCAGCAAGACGGCGATACTGATACTTGATCACACGGGTGAGTTCCTGCTTTGCCGGCGGAACGGCTGCGATACGCATCTCGCCGCCCGGTTCGTCCTGCTTGTCCACGAGCACCACGTTGTGGCCGCGCTTGGCGGCAATGAACGCCGCCTCCATGCCCGCAGGACCAGCGCCCACAACGAGCACGTTCTTGGCCTCGGCGGCAGGCTCGTAGCCAGCCTCGTCGCGCTCCACGTCCGGATTAACGGTGCAGGAGATGCGTTTGCCAAACATAATGCCGTTCAGGCAGCGCAGGCAGCCAATGCAGGGGCGAATATCGTCGGCGTTGCCGGCAGCGGCCTTGTTGCAGAACTCGGCATCACACAGATTGGCGCGGCCCATCATGCAGATATCGGCAGCGCCGTCCTCGATCAGCTCCTCGGCGATCCAGGCCTCGTTGATACGGCCGACCGTGGCGACGGGAATGTTCACGTGCTTCTTAATCTCGCGCGAGCAGGCGGCATGCGAGGCCTGCTGAGTACCGGCGGCGGGAATTGCGGAACCGCGCTTGATGGTGGTACCGCCCGACACGTGAATCATGTCGACGCCGGCCTTCTCCAAGCGACGCGAGACATAGATCATGTCGTTGAGGGTCAGGCCGCCATCGGTGTACTCATCGCCCGAGATGCGGACGTCGATGATAAAGTCCTTGCCGCAGCGCTCGCGAATCTCGGCGATGACCTCGAGCAAAAAGCGCATGCGGGCGTCGAGCGAGCCGCCGTACTCATCGGTACGCTTGTTATAGAGCGGGGTCAAGAAACCGCCGAGCATGCCGTGGGCGTGCGCCGCATGGACCTCGACGCCATCGACACCGGCCTTCTGCATACGCACGGCAGCGTCGCCAAACTGATGCGTGAGCTCGTGAATCTCATCGACCGTAATGGGGCGCGGCGCCTCGCGGGCATAGGACGGGCCCACAAAGGACGGAGCGATCAGGCGCGGCGTACCCGGAATGTTAAAGGCCATGTAGGCGGGGTGGAAGAGCTGCGGCATGATCTTGCAGCCATACTCGTGGACGGCTGCGGCGAGCTTTTCCCAGCCGGGGATAAACGTGTCGTCGTAGCAGCACATGTCACCCGGCAGATAGGTATAGGTGGGCTCGACCGTCACGACCTCGGTGATGATCAGGCCCACGCCGCCCTTGGCGCGGGCACGATAATGATCGACCAAGTCGTCGGTCACATAGCCATGATCGGCCAGGTTGGTGGACACTGGCGGCATAAAGACGCGGTTCTTGACCTCGGTTGTACCGACCTTGATCGGGCTAAAGAGCATCGGATAGGCAGAAGACTCCATACAGGATTCCTTTCGTTTGAGCCGCTCGGCGGCAGTTGCTAACGTACTTATCGTATCAGCAACTGCCGCATCCGCAGTCAAACATGCCCAAACGCGGTCGGCTAATGAATACCGCGGCCCAAGTCTTCGGCGATTTTGTCCACGCCCTTAAGTGCGGCACAGGTCTTTTTGTTGGAGCAATGCCCCGTGCAAACGCCACCCTGAGCGCAGTCGGCGCAGGTGCCCTTGCGGTAGATGCGCACGCATACCGCGACAAACGCAATACCGATAACAGCCAGTACAACAATATCGATAGGTGCCATAGCAAGCCTCCTCTAGTTAACCACCACTTACTTTACCCCATTCTCCACCTACCAAAAAGGGACAGGTTTATTTTGGTCGGTTTTATCTGCGGAAACGCCACATCTTAACTTCTGGGGCAAAGTAATCTGTCTCCCATGCACAAAAAGCCCGGGGTCGCTGGGACACCCGGGCTCGTGGAAAGGGGTTAATCCTTATTCGGACTTAAGCGGAAACTGCGGCGGAAGCAGTGTTGGTCTCGTCCTCGTCGGTCCATGCATGCTTGGGCATGGGACGGAAGATCTGGAAGAGCATCGCAACCAGCAGCACGATGGCCACAATCGTCCAGATACCAAACTGTCCAAGAACAAGCAAGTTGTAGAACTGGTTGATGAACAGGCCGATCACCCAAGCGAAGGCGCACTCGTAACCGATGGCGATCGCAGTCCACTTGCCGGAATCCATCTGGTTGCGGATGGTGCCAATGGCGGCAAAGCACGGAGCGCACAGCAGGTTGAAGGCGCCGAAGGCAACGCAAGCGCCCATGGTGGGGAACATGCCGGCAAACGCGGTCCACAGGCTTGGGTCGGTCTCGCCCGCGTCGGCGACGGACAGCAGCGAGCCGGCGGTGGCGACGACGTTCTCCTTGGCGACGAGACCCGAGACGGTCAGCGCGGTGGCCTGCCAGGTGCTAAAGCCGAGCGGGGCGAAGATCCAAGCGACCAGGTTGCCGAGCATGGCAAGCACGGAGTAGTCCATGAACTCCTCGGGGATGCCGTCCATCGCAGGCAGGAAACCAAAAGAACCGTTGTAGCTACCAAAGTTGGAGAGGAACCAAACCACGACGGTGGACGCGAAGATGACCGTGCCGGCCTTCTTGATAAAGGCCCAGCAGCGCTCCCACACGTGCAGCGCCCAAGAGCGGATCGCCGGGAAGTGGTAGGCAGGAAGCTCCATAACGAACGGCGTCGGGCGACCGGCGAAGAGCTTGGTCTTCTTGAGCATGAGGCCCGAGGCGATGACGGCAAAGACGCCCAGGAAGTAGAAGAGCGGGCTGATCCACGCGGCGGTGGTGGAAGAATCGCCGATGATGGAGCCCATGAGCAGGGCGATGATCGGCAGCTTGGCGCCGCAGGGGATGAACGTGGTGGTCATGACCGTCATGCGGCGGTCCTTCTCGTTCTCGATGGTCTTGGTAGCCATGACGCCGGGGACGCCGCAGCCCGAGGACACGAGCATGGGGATAAAGGACTTACCGGACAGGCCAAAGCGGCGGAACACGCGGTCCATGATGAAGGCGACGCGGGCCATGTAACCGCAGTCCTCCAGGAAGGACAGCATGACGAACAGCAGGAACATCTGCGGCACAAAGCCGAAGATGGCGCCCAGGCCGCCGACGATACCGTCACAGACGAGCGAATCGAC
>URDZ01000066.1:0-11769 GCA_900546725.1 uncultured Collinsella sp.
CACCGCGGGCGCCCGCGTGGTCGCCGTGTACAATGCGCCGCTCAACAGCGCATGCAGCCACGGTATCGCGAAGGGCAACCCCAACGAGGTCTACCTGCGCTACCCGCGCTCTCCCTTTGCCGACCAGTCCGGCGATGCCGGCTTCACTCGCACGCCGAGCGACGATGCGTGCGCCTACACCTGGGATCTCGCGCTCACCAAGCGCGGCAGCGACGGCGACAAGCCGCTTGCCGGGGCGGTTCTGAGCATCGCCGACGACCGCGACCGCACACTGGCGGCCGACGGCACGTGGGATGCGGAGGGCAAGGCCACCGTCACCACGGGCGAGGACGGCCGCGTGACCGTCTCGGGCGTGGACTCGGGCAAGCTGGAGGTCCGCGAGCTCAAGGCGCCCAAGGGCTACACTGCCTTTGAGGGCACGCGCTCCGTGACGGTCAAGGCCGAGGGCCTGGACGTCGACCAGGTGGCCGCCGCCAAGCCCAAACTCACCATCAAGGCCGAGTCGCCCCTGCGCGCCGACAGCGCGGACGGGTCGACGGGCAGCCTGGAGGCGTCGCTCATCAACACGCCCACCGGCACACCCCCTAGCATTACCACCGGAGGCTTTATGCCCTCGACTGGCGATATGGCAATGTACGCCGCGGCCGCCGCAGCGGTCGCCGGAGCCGCGCTCATCGTGGTCGCGCTCCTGGTCAAGCGGGGAGGTGGCAGCCATAAAGAGTAGCTGGCAGCCCCACAGAGAGCGGGGCGAGACGTAGCGAAGTAAATGCTAAGATTCAGACAGATGATGACCGATCGAATGGGAATCAAACGGAAAGTAGAGGAAAAAAAGATGAGCATGAACAAGAACATCGCGCGCCTGGCAGTAACGGCAGGCCTCACAGCAGCGTTGAGCTTTGGCGGAGTCATGGCCCCGGTGACCATGGCGTTTGCTGATGGTGCGACTGCTTCGACCAATAGCATTAAGATCAATAAGAACGAAGACAATGGCAGCGTGAAGTACAAGGCCTACCAGATTTTCGAGGCCGATGTCGTGGATGAGGCCGACAAGACTGACAAGGTCGTTTCGAATGTTAAGTGGGCAACTGGCGTTGAGGACACGACGCAAAAAGCCATCATCGAGGCTATCAACAAATATAAGGAAGGCGCTCTGAAAACCGATGCCAGCCCGCAGGATGTTGCCAATTGGCTGACTGCCAACATTATCGGGACCACAAACACGACGGTTCTCAAAGACACCGATTTGCTCAATACGCTTGCTGGACTGGTTGCGAACCATGTCGCTCCGACCATCCCGACGGGCGCTACGGAGGCTTCGTTTGCGGCGGGCAACAAGGTTTCTTTCGACAAATCTGGTTATTACCTGTTCCTGACTGACAAGGACACTTTAGCTCCGGATGGGTCGGAAGCTGACAACAAGAATACTGCCACTTCTCCGATTTATGCCGTTGTGGGCGCCGGCGATGTGGTGGTTACCGAGAAGACCAGCATTCCTACCGTCAACAAGGCTGTTATGGATGACAAGGACAAAAATTGGGTGACAGTGGAGAACGGAGACATTCTTACCAAACCCAATAAGGCCGCTGACTCTGCTATGGACGATTGGGTCGATTACAAACTCGTCGGTACGGTTGCGAGTAATATCGACACCTATAGCGACTATAAATACGTCTTCACGGACAAACTGCCCAATTCCATGACGCCCAAGTTCGTCGATGGCAGCGAGAATAATGTTCCGGATGTCACGGTTACGATCGGTAACCAGACCGTAAAGAATGATGCCGTGCGGGGCTACACCACAAATCTCTCGGATGATAACGAACTTACCGTTAACTTCAAGAACCTGAGGAATTGTGTTGACGTTTACGATAACCCCATTGCCGTCAACGCTAGCTCGAGGGTGACCGTCGAGTATCAAGCCAAGCTCGACTCCTCCAAGATTTTCGACAGCAATAATGTCATTAAGGAAAAGTTCAAGGATTTTATCGGCAAGGCTCAGGAGAATACGGTTAAGCTTACCTATTCTAACAACCCGAACGGTACAGGCGAGGGCAATACGGTAATTCACCCTGCCTATGACTACACCTATGGCATCGATGTCACCAAGGTGGGTTCCGATAATGAAACTAAGGGGCTCGAAGGCGTTGAGTTCACGCTTCAGGAGCAGAGTGATACGAACAGATTTATCAAGGCAAACGGCACCAAGACGACCAATAGTGAGCAGGCCAAGCTGAGGACCGACGCAAAAGGCAAGATTAACGTTGTCGGTCTCGATGAAGGCACCTACATCCTGAAAGAGGTCACCCCGGCGCCTGGCTACAATAACTCCGCAGCAAACGGTGTGACCTTCACCATCAAGCGCGAGCTCAATCAGAACGGCGACGAGGTTATCCCCAGCGTTGATTCTGCAATCAAGGCAGCAGATGGCGTGGTCAAGGACAACAAGGCTACCGCATCTACCGGCAAGCTCAGCTTCATCATTGTCGACCAGAAGGGCTCCAACCTCCCGCTCACCGGTCTCAACGGCGTGACCTTCACCTGGATCGCTGGTGGCGCGGTGCTGTGCATCGGCGTGGCGCACCTCATCCGCAGCCGTAAGCAGGCTGAGGAGTCCGAGCAGGAGTAACGCTCACTCATCCATCCCTTTGGCAGGTGGGATGCGATGGCCATGAGACTTGCGGACACTTTTCTCGTCCATCTACGTTCTTGCTTTGCCATGCTCTTTTCGGGGCAGACTCCGCACTGGAGTCTGCCCTGTTCTTTTTGGATAACGCAGCCAGCCTCCATCGTCCGATGCGGGCACGTTTGTCATCGCGTTTCTTGACTCATATGAGGTTCGGTTTAAGGTCCGTAGGCGCACGCGCGGTGCGGATGGT
Source organism: uncultured Collinsella sp. (assembly GCA_900546725.1). Lineage (GTDB taxonomy): Bacteria > Actinomycetota > Coriobacteriia > Coriobacteriales > Coriobacteriaceae > Collinsella. The sequence continues at coordinate 2,877 of URDZ01000066.1, forward strand.
AGAAGGCATTTGCGCCGCAGCAAGCGCAAATAAGAATGCTCGGGGGTCGGATCCCGGGCATTTAACAAAAGCTGAAAACTAGGCCGCCCGCGCTTTCGAACACTTACGCGGGATGCGTCGTTTCCTGTAGCTATTGTATCCCGAATCGCCCCAGCGATCTGGGATAATTTGAAAACGCAAATACGGGCCTCTACCTGACCGGGCAATGCCGCCAGGCTCCGCTGCTCAAAGGATCGTGTGTGTAACCATCGAACAAATGTTTGCAAATGTTGCGTTTACCAGCTGTAAGTGCGTGCGCTCGCGGTAAAATACCCTTGCGACGCATCCCGTGCGCGGGCGGCCGACGACTCGATCGGAGGTCCCCAAATGCTGAAATTCCTTAACGCGCTCGCTGCCCTCGCGGCGGTGGGCACGTTCGTCATCGCGTTTTTTGACTCGTATGAGGTTCGGTTTAAGGTCCGTAGGCGCTCGCGCGGTGCGGACGGTAGAAGGCATTTGCGCCGCAACAAGCGCAAATAAGAATGCCCGGGGTTAGAGGCCCGGGCATTTAACAACACCGGAAACTGGTCGCCCGCGCTCCTAAGTACTTACGCGGGATGCGTCGTTTCCTGTAGCTATTGTATCCCGAATCACTCTGTCGATTCGGGACATTTTGAAAACTCAAATACGGGCCTATGCCCGACCGGATAATGCAGTCTAGCTGCGTTGTCCGGCGTGGAAGCTCGCTAATCGGCTATTATTTGTTTAGACAACTTGAGTTGTAGAGGAGTGACCAGCGATGGTGCAGGGCGCCAAACATATGAAGAGCAATAACGCCGCGGACAACGGCGGCTCAAGCCCTCAGCCCAAGCCCAAACGCCGTCGCAAGCGACTGCCGCGCTGGGCCGACCGGCTCATCACCATCGTCATCATCCTTATTGGCGTGGGCCTTATGACCTGGCCGTGGATCTTGGACCGGCTCGAGGCCTCGGGCGTGTTCAACCAGATCAGCACCGTGTCCAGCACCGTGGACGCGTTGTCTGCCGAAGAGCGTGAGCGCATCCTGCTCCAGGCGCGCTCCTTTAACGAACAGCTGGCGGGCGAGGCCACCGAGCTTCCCGCCGACCAGATCGAACCCTACGCCCAGCAGCTCATCTTTGACCGCGACCCCATGATGAGCTGGGTCGAGATCCCTTCCATCGATGTAAGCATGCCCATCTACCACGGCACGAGCGAAGAAGTCCTTATGGCGGGCGTCGGCCACCTGGAGGGCACGAGCCTGCCGGTGGGCGGGACCTCGACGCACTGCGTGCTCACTGCGCACTCGGGCATGCGCAACCTGAGCATGTTCGACGACATTCACTCGCTTGAGCCCGGCGACCTGGTGCTGCTGCACACCATGAACAAGACGCTCGCCTATAAGATGGTGGACTCCGAGGTGGTGCTGCCCGAGGAGATGGAGTCGCTGACCATCGAGCCCGGCGCCGACAAGGTGACGCTCGTCACTTGCACGCCCTATGGCGTGAACGACCATCGCCTGCTGGTGCATTGCGTGCGCACCAAGTACAACAAGAAGGACGCCGACAAGCAGAAGTCGCTCGCCGGCCGCCACTGGGGCAAGCGCGAGTTCGCCGTGCTCATCGTGGTTGTGGCCATCCTACTGTTGCTGCTGGACGTGGTGATCCACGCGATCCGCAAGCGCCGCAAGGCCAAAGCCTCGGCATAAGACATTCTCCAGAACCACCACAATGGGGACAGGCACCTTTGTGGTGGTCGGGGTTTCCAAACCATCACAACATTCGATGAAAATTTCGATTTTGACGAAAAGCGTCGAATGTTGTGATGGTTTTCGTTGTGGGCGGGACGGTTTTCGTTGTGGGCGGCGCGGTTTTCATTGCGGGCGGGACGGTTTTCGCTACGGACGGTGCGGTTTCGCTGCAGAACCGCCAGCCCGCCGCCTGTCAATCGCCGCCCTCGTTACGTTTTCGCTGCATTTGGGTAAAGCACCTGCTCCAAGCGGCGTTGGCTTGTATACTAGAGCGGTTTATCTGTTATGCGGAAGGGAGCGCCTATGGCACTCAGCGAGAAAGACGTGCGCGGCATCGCCGAGTACGCAAAGATCGCACTGACCGATGACGAGCTCACCCAGATGACGTCCTACATGAACGACGCCGTCCAGATGCTCGAGCCCGTCTTGCAATATGACTTGCCCGACGTGGAGCCCACGTTCCATCCCATCGGAAGCCTGTCCAACGTGATGGGCGACGACCTGCGCGAGCCCGAGCGCGACCTGCCGCTCGACGTTGCGCTGGAAAACGCCGGTAGCGCGCGCGACCGTTACTTCCGCGTGCCGTCCATTTTGGGAGAGGGGGAGAGCGAGTAATGGCGCAGAGCTTCGATTCCCTTACCGCCGCCCAGATCGCTGCAGGCGTTGCCGCCGGCGACTTTACCGCTACCGAGGTGGCTCAGGCCTCCCTTGCCGCCATCGAGGCACGCGAGGGTGGGGTCCAGGCATTCCTGCAGGTGGCGCCCGAGCTCGCGCTCGAGGCGGCCGCGCTCGTGGATGCCGACCGTGCCGCCGGCAAGCCGCTGCCCCCGCTCGCGGGCGTGCCGCTGGCTATTAAGGACAACATGAACCTCGTGGGCACGCGCACCACCTGTGCCTCCCGCATGCTGGGGGACTACCAGAGCGTTTACACCGCCACTTGCGTCCAGCGTATGCTCGACGCCGGCTGCCTGCCCATGGGCAAGGCCAACATGGACGAGTTCGCCTTTGGTAGCTCTACCGAAAGCTCGGCCTTCCATCGCACCAACAACCCTTGGGATACCGAGCGCGTGCCCGGCGGCTCCTCGGGCGGCTCCGCTGCCGCCGTCGCCGCGGGCGAGGTTGCGCTTTCGCTGGGCTCGGACACCGGCGGCTCCATCCGCCAGCCGGCGAGCCTTTGCGGCGTGGTGGGCTTTAAGCCCACGTATGGCGCCGTGAGCCGTTACGGCGTGGTTGCCTTTGGCTCGTCGCTCGACCAGGTGGGTCCCTTTGGCCGCACGGTCGAGGACGTCGCGCTGGCCATGAACGCGCTTACCGGTGCGGGCCACGATCCGTACGACTGCACCAGCCAGGATTGCGCCGTCGACTTTACCGAGCACCTCAACGACAGCATCGAGGGCAAGCGCGTGGGCATCATCCCCGCGTTTATGGAGGCCGAGGGCTTGACGCCCGAGGTCAAGGCCGCTGTTCAGCGCGCCGCCCAGGAGCTACAGAATCAGGGTGCCGAGCTCGTGGAGGTCGACCTGCCGCACCTGGACGCCGCCATCGCCGCCTACTACGTCATCGGCCCGGCCGAGGCGTTCTCCAACCTGGCCCGCTTTGACGGCATTCGCTACGGCTACCAGGAGGAGGGCTGCGCCAACCTGTCCGACCAGAGCTCGCTTTCCCGCGCCCATGGCTTTGGTGCCGAGGCCAAGCGCCGTCAGATGCTCGGCGCCTACCTGCTGAGCTCAGGTGTGTACGACAAGTATTACTACGCTGCGCAAAAGGCTCGCACGCTCATCACGCAGGACTACGACGCCGCGTATGCCAAGGTGGACGCCATCCTCATGCCCGCCTCGCCGCGCACGGCCTTTAAGTTTGGCGAGATTAGCGACCCCACGCAGATGTACCTTTCGGACCTGTACACCATCTCGCTCAACATTTGCGGCAACGGTGGTATCTCGGTGCCGCTGGGTCTGGGCGAGGATACTCAGTTGCCCGTTTCTGCTCAGCTGGTGGGACCTGCCTTTAAGGACCGTCAGCTGCTCACGTTTGCCCGCGCCCTGGAGCGCGGCTTTGCCGATGCCGCCACGGGTGCGCCCGCGCTTTCCGTCGCGCCCGATTTTGCCGGGAAGGGAGGCGAGCTGTAATGAAGGAGCTTTCCGAGGTCCTGCAGGATTGGGAGGCCGTGATCGGCCTGGAGATCCATACCGAGCTCACCGCACTCGATACCAAGATGTTCTGCAACTGCAAGCTCAGCCACGATGACGAGCCCAACGCCAACGTGTGCCCGGTGTGCCTGGGCCTGCCCGGTGCGCTGCCGGTGCCCAACAAGCGCGCCATCGAGAGCATCGTCAAGGCCGGTCTCGCTACCAACTGTGAGATTCAGCGCCACTCGATGTTCTACCGCAAGCACTACTTCTATCCCGATATGGCTAAGAACTTCCAGACCACGCAGGGTCCGGTCGCCTTTGCCATGTATGGTCACCTGGATCTGGACGTGACCGGTCGCGGTGCCGCTGAGCGCCCTGACTGCGCGTTTGGCGAGGCCGAGGCCCAGAGTCTGGCGAGCGCTTCGGCCAACGCCGAGGGCCTGTCCACGTCTATGACGTCGACCATGCGCGAGGGCAATCAGCGCGCCGGCCACCTGGCCAGCTACGACGCGTCCAACCTGCAGATGCCCGAGCGTCGCGAGGACGGTTCCTACACGGTGCCCATCCGCATCCTGCGCATCCACATGGAGGAGGATGCCGCCAAGATGGTCCATGTGGGCGGTGCCGAGGGCCGCATTACCGCCGCCGCCGAGTCACTCGTCGACTACAACCGCTGCGGCACGCCTTTGATTGAGCTCGTGACTGAGCCCGATCTGCGCACGCCCGAGGAGGCTCGCCTGTTTATGGAGAAGCTCCGCCGCATCTTTGTGACGCTGGGCATTTCGGACTGCTCCATGGAGAAGGGTTCCATGCGCTGCGACGGCAACGTGTCGCTGCGTCGCCGTGGCGAGACCAAGCTGGGCACCAAGACCGAGCTCAAGAACCTCAACTCGTTTAAGAGCCTGCACGACGGCCTTGCCTACGAGATCTGCCGCCAGGCCGAGGTGCTCGAGGAGGGCGGCATCATCTATCAGGAGACCCGCCACTGGGAGCCCAGCCGCAAACGCACCGTAGTCATGCGTGTGAAGGAAACGGCCGACGACTATCGCCTGTTCCCCGATCCCGATCTGGCGCCGTTTGATCTGGACGACGAGTTCATCGACCGCTGCCGTGGCGAGATCCCCGAGCTGCCCGATGCCAAGCGCGCCCGTTTTGAGGCCGACTTTGGCATTAAGACGGCCGATGCCGAGCAAATCGCCGGCGACCCCGAGTTTGCCGAGTTCTTTGAGGCCGCCGCTGCCGGTATGGCTGGCAAGGAGGCCCAGACGGTCGCAAACCTGCTGGTGAACGAGATGATCGCCTACCTTAAGGGTGCGGGTGTCTCGCTGACCGAGTCCGGTATTGCGCCGGCTCAGGTGGCAGCCCTTGCTAAGCTGCTGGCGACCGATGCCATCAGCTCCAACCAGGCACACGAGGTCTTTGAGGCCATGGCCCAGACCGGCGACGACCCCAACAAGATCGTCGACGAGCGCGGCATGCGTCAGGTGAGCGATGCCGGCGCGCTGCAGCCGATTGTGGACGAGGTGCTGGCAAACTGTGCCGAACAGGCGCAGCAGTATCGTGACGGCAACCAGAAGGTCATCGGCTTTTTGGTGGGCCAGTGCATGAAGGCGAGCCGCGGCAAGGGCAACCCGAAGCTCTTCAACGAGTTGCTGAGAACGTCGCTCTCGTAGCTGCGAGGCCGGGGAAGCCCCGAGTCGCCGGGGTGTTTCCTCCAAATTTCAAACAGTCCTATGCAAGACGAAGGCCACATTTAGTGGCCTTCTTTGCATGCGGAACTCATTTGGAGCAAACACCCCGGCGACTCGGGGCTTCCCCGGCCAGACGACTCGGCCGTTCGGGTCAGGCGGGCTGATATAAATAGAGTGAATGGGCGCGCCGTTGGCGCGTCCATTTTTGTGCGGGTGACAAAGGGACTGTCCCTTTGTCACATTGCAATAAATGTGATGAAAGTGTGGCGAAATGAGCTTAAAACTTCCGTAAATGTGATAAATGTCACGTTTTACCTAGGGTAAAATGTGGGAAATATCACGTTTACGGAAGATTCTTTGCGGGAGGTTCGGTCATGCAGCGAGATATCATTGCCAAGCTTAACGCTTGGAAAGCGTCAGAATATCGTAAGCCGCTTATCCTTAAGGGGGCGCGCCAGGTTGGAAAGACGTGGGCGCTTAAGGAGTTCGGCCGAACCTCGTACCTCAATTTTGTGTATCTGACGCTCGAGGAGCCGTCACCTGGGGTACAGAGCGAGTACGCTCAGTTTTTCGAAGGTACGCGCGATCCTCGACGGATCATCTCAAATCTTTCCCTGGCACTTGGACAGCCTATCGATCCCGGCGAGACGCTGCTTATTATTGATGAGATCCAGGATTGTCCTTCTGCAGTCGGCGCCCTTAAATACTTCTGTGACGAGGCCCCCGAGTATCACGTCGCATGCGCAGGGTCTTTGTTGGGCGTTCGCTTGTCCCGTGAGACCAGCGCTTTTCCGGTGGGAAAGGTCGAGTTCATGGAGATGCGCCCCATGAGCTTTTCCGAGTTTCTGAAAGCCGAGGGCGCTGCAAACTACGACGAATACCTTGGCGGCCTGGATCAGATCGAGACAGTGCCCGATTTCTTCCATGTCCGTCTCGTCGAGTATCTTCGTCGTTATTTTGCATGCGGCGGCATGCCAGAGGCTCTTGGCCGGTGGGCGGAGACGGGCGATATCGTTCAGGTCGATAAGGTGTTGTCTGATCTCTTGGATTCCTACGAGCGCGATTTTGCCAAGCATGGTGGCCGTGCGCAGTTCGCCAAGCTTTCGCAAATATGGAACTCGATTCCAGCTCAGTTGGCGCGCGAGAACAAAAAGTTCGTTTGGGGTGCGGTGCGCGAGGGGGCTCGTGCTCGAGAATACGAGGATGCTCTGGAATGGCTTGCCGATGCTGGGCTCATCACGGTGGTTCGCCTTAATGCTGCCGGTGGTGTGCCGCTCTCTGCGTACGATGACCTCAAGGCATTTAAAGTCTACTGTCTTGATGTCGGCTTGCTGCGCCGCATGGCAAGGCTGGATGCGTCCGCTTTTGCCATCTCGGATGCGCTATTTTCGGAGTTCAAAGGTTCGTTCGCCGAGAACTATGTGCTTCAGGCATTACTTTCACAGTTAGATGCTGCTCCGCGTTATTGGACAAACGAGAAGCCGAAGCACGAAGTCGATTTTTTGATTCAAGTCGGAAACGAAATCGTTCCCGTCGAGGTCAAATCGGGAGAGGTCGTTCATTCCAAGAGCCTTAAGTACTATGCCGACAAGCATGCGGAGACGACTCCATTGAGGGTCCGCTACTCACTTAAGAACCTAAAGCTCGATGACGGGGTGCTCAACATTCCGTTGTATTTGGCTGATCGATCTGTCCCTCTTATCAAAAAGGCGCTTGATTGTGCGCATCTTGACGTTTAGATCCTGGGTGAGCTGACGGGCGGCGGCTAATTAATCGCTCCGTTACGGCCAGGGAGCTTGGGCCTTAGCGATACTTGCTTCGCCAAGCCGTGGGTGTCATGCCGGTGTATTGTTTGAAGGCTTGGGCGAAGGCGGCCTGCTGAGGGTAGTCGAGCCGCTCTGCTACCTGCGCTATCGTGAGCGCGCTATCGGCCAAAAGGTCCTGCGCTCGCTCCATACGGCGTCTGCGAATGTAGGCGCCCAGGGATTCGCCAGTTTGGGCCTTAAAGGTGGCGCATAGTTTGGAGCGGCTTGTGTAGAGCCTCTCGGCCACCTCGTTGATACCCACACGTCTGCCTGTGTCGAGCGCGCGCTCAATCATTGCCGTTGCTTCTTCGGCAATGGTTATGCTGACGCGTGTGTCTGCCGCCTGCCGCGCCTCCTTGTGGGCCGCGCGCGAACAGGCGAGCTCCGCGACCATGGTCTCCACGATGCCCTGCATATAGACGTGTCCGCCTACGGTTTGGGCACGGTCCTCGTTAATCCGGCGCAGCGTGTGATAGATGGCAGACGTCGCTTCCTCGTGCCATGGCTCGGCAAACACCTCAAAGATTCCCGCGAACTCGGTGGGATAGCGGTGCTCCAGTTCGTCAAAATATCCAGGCAAAAAGAGCACCGAGCGCGAGTGATAAAGTTCCCCCGCAAACAGCGGGCTTAATTCCTCGCCACAGCTATCTTGGATAAAGCTGCAAACGGCATTGTTTGGCCACGGTCCATGCGATGGTTTGAGGTTCGCGGGCGTTATGCCAGTCTCGGGCATGCATGTAAGTGTGGGCGCGCTGACTTCGCTCACGCAGGCGTACGGCTCGGGTGTGTATTCGGCCAGGTACATATCGTGCGTCGGGGTGATGAAATGCTCCATGACAATGCAGGCAGGGGAGAGAGGCATGATCCATGCGCGTCCGTGCGCCCGATCGTTTGCCACCTCGCCGGTAAAGACAGCGCCCTTGCCGGAAAGCTCCAGGCCAAACTGCTCAAACTGTGGTGCGTAGAGCTCAGTTATGTCGGTCGCAGCCCGATGCATTTGCAAAAGCGTCCCTTTCCTTTGCAGAAACGTCCACAGCTCGGTTGATTGTGAGCCATGGCTAACATGCCAATGATAAGTTCATTACGGTTAACTCTCAAGCCGTTAGAAAGGAATCTCATGGCAAAGGAATCAAAAAAGGAAGGCGGCGGTATCGGCGAGCTGCTTGCATATGCTGGTGACCGCAAATTCCTAACGTATTTGGGCATGGCGCTCTCGGCGCTCTCGCAGCTGCTGAGCTTTGGCCCGTTCGTGTGCATTTGGCTTGTCGCACGCAATCTGATCGCCGTGGCACCTAACTGGAGCGAAGCCACCGATATCGCGATGTATGGCTGGTGGGCCGTGGGTTTTGCCCTGGCAAGCATCGTAGCTTATTTCGTGGGGCTCATGTGCACGCACCTGTCTGCGTTTCGCTGCGCATCCAATATTCGCAAAACTACGAGCGAGCACCTGCTTAAGCTGCCGCTTGGCTACTTTGACACGCACGCCACCGGTGAGCTGCGTCGTGTTGTAGCCGGATG
>URDZ01000067.1:0-11689 GCA_900546725.1 uncultured Collinsella sp.
TCAGAAATGGAAGAATAGAGAGGATGAAAGATGATAACACTGCAGTAATTTTTTTTGAGGCTCTCATCGATTCCGCATCTCCTTGCGCGCCCACATTCCACTCCGCCAACAGCATTACGGCGCGAGCACATCCAACGGAACAACTTGGACGCCGCGGTCGGTAACGTAGGCTTGTGAACCAAATCCAATGATTGCAACTTTCGAAACCGGCGGGTTGTTTCCGGCGGCAACCATACGTTCCTCGACAGCAACAAGATTGTCAGATGCCTCTTCGATTTGAGCGGAGCTGAGCTTAACTTCAACCGGGATCCAGGTCCCGCCAGGAGCCGCAATGACTGCATCGACCTCTAGATCGCGAGAATCGTGATAGTGGTAGAGGCTCATTCCGTTTGCTCGCGCATAGACCCACAAATCATGGAGTGCCAGCGATTCAAAAAGTAGTCCAAGCGTCTTGAAATCTAACAGCAAAGTCTCCGGAGTCGCCCCGAGCGCAGCGGCCGCCAGTGACGGGTCAGCAAGATGATGCTTCTTTGATTCTCTTAAGTGCACCGGAGATCTCATTGCTGGATTCCACGCGGGAATATCGCGAACGAAGCTAACCCGTGCGAGAAGAGATATATACGATGCCGCCGTTTGTCTCGATACTTCTCCACCAAGATCAGCTACGAGCGTCTTGAGTGTCGCCAAAGTGGATTCATTACGCGCTAGCGATTCGATGACAGCTTTGACCTTTTCGGGATCGCGTCGAGAGCCATCAACACGAGACAAATCTTCTTCGGCGACTATGCCGATGTAACGTTTCGCCATCGCCGACGCAGCCAGCGCATCGCGACCGACCGCCGCGGGCCATCCACCACGGACAACGCACTCGGCAATCGAGGCAGAATCCAACGATCCGAAAGCGCCATTGAACTTTTCGCCAGAAATAATGCCCGACAGCTTAACCGCGCCGCTAGATTTCCCAAGTTCGAAAAGCGTCATGGTATCCATGCGCAATTTAGCGAACCTTCCAGCGCCACTGTGCATCGGCCGTTCATTGTCTCGCGGCGTCGCCGACCCCGTAAATATGAACTGGCCAGGCTCGCCGCCGCGGTTGTCGCACTCAAACCGCGCCGCGTCCCAAAGTTTCGGAACCTCCTGCCATTCATCGATCAGCCGCGGCACCTCGCCTGCAACGGCAAGCGCCGGGTCCGTCTCGGCACGCAAGCGATTCTCGAAGTTGCGCGACGGGTCCATGAGCAGGAGCCTGGACGCCGCACGGGTCCCGGCTGTGGTTGTCTTTCCACACCATTTCGGTCCTTCGATGAGAACGGCCCCGAATATCCCTAGCATCTGGTCGAGCTCATTTTCGATAATTCGAGTGTAGTACTTTTTTGGCATATTTTTCACCATTGATTACCAGCGCGTTTAACTAAATTTATCGTTTTCATTTAACCAGATTTTGCTTTTTTGATTAACCAGATTTACGCATTTCAGTTAACGAAACAGATTAAACATGCACGAGTCAAGCCACGACAGGCTCGCGCCGTACTGCGGGAATCTCAGTATTACTTAGATTTACTTGCTACCGGAATTGACCCGAACAGCCTATCCCCTCTTCATTTCAATCATCTATACACAGTCAGGAATGAAAATGACGGCATTCTTGACGTGCTCGCGCGTGCTGATGCGTATTTTGATTTGATAGACCATTTTAAATTCGCAACCTACCTTATGATTCATCGAGATGGTAGAAGCATTGAAGATATTTTTGAAATGTATCGCGATCGTGATGCATTTGCCGCTGCAGAAAGCTATACGGCAACTCTAGATCAAGCTGGGGTGTATTATGCGATTTCTTGTTTCGAAATCGACCGGCTGGCAATAGTTCGTCGAGAAGAAAGAGCGCAGGATGTCCTATCCTATCGATACCCTGTTCAAAAGCTTTATCAGCTCTTCATTGAGACCATGAACATTTCAGGCTTCGAATCAGTGGCGAGCACCCCGACAAAAATAGCCGTTAGGAGTGTCAAATGAACAAGAATGCCACTGCGCAGCTGCACGTCTATTCCGCCTTTTTCGTTCTCGCGGGATTTGTTTTAAATCGGGGGGTATTTCTACTTTTCCTTGCGAATAAAGGGATGTCTGTCACGCAAATCGCACTTTATCAAGCCCTATTCAACATTGCAACGGTCGTTCTCGAGCTACCAACAGGGCTGGTGGGCGATTTCTTTGGAAAGAAGTTTTCGATTCAAGTGGGCGTGCTGCTCCTTTTCTTCCATACGGCTGGCATGCTGCTGCTCTCAGGCCCCTTTCTCGTCGCGCTTTCCCTTGTTGAGGCACTCGCCTACTCCCTTCAATCGGGATCCGAACAAGCGCTTTTATATGAAATTGCCCGAAATGCCGGTCAAGGAGAACGCTTCCTCACCATCAACGCTCGGCTGCTTGCCGCGCAATCAATCGCTACGGGAATGGCAATTGTGCTCGGATCTTTCATTGCCCAAGTATCTTGGAGCGCCCTCTACGTATGTGTCTCCGTTTTCTATCTCCTGCAGCTTTTCCTTCTGTATCCCATTGAGAGGACGGAAGCGACCCGTTCTAAAAGCTCTGAAAAGGGAAGGTTTGACGCAGCCAAGATGTTCAGACGCGAAACCTGGCGTGTTGGAGAATCCGCTTTTGCGGTATTGCTTCTTCTAATCGGCACGAGCATGCTCGATGGATTCTATGGGAGTTATTACAACTTGAATCAGTTGGTATTCGACGCATTTGATGCTCCCGTCTCCATAATAGGAATCTTTTTCGGTGCATCCTATGCAGTAAATGCGACGGCCTACATTGCAGCAGATTTCTTCTCATCGCGTTTCGGGAAAAGAAACACCATGCTCGGCTCGATGCTAATCGAGGCCGGCCTTTTCATGATTCTTCCGTGGTTCGCTTCAAATCCGCTGTGCTTGTTTGGCCTTAGCATGGTGCTTTGCTTTCTCCCAGAAGTGGTGTACATCACTTCGGAAAACTTAATCCAAGACGCGATAGCGGACGATCTCCGCGCGACGATCCTTTCCGTCGCGTCTCTGGTAAGGGCTCTCTTTTCTGCAATGTTTTTCTCCATATTTGGATATGTGTTGGGGTTATATCCCATTCAGATAGCGCTCGGTGTTATTGGCGCAATCGCGATAGCAATTACCTCCGTTGTTTCTTTAAAAATGGTAGGAATACATGTCTCCAAGAATTGATATATCGATTGACGAGCTGCCCGAAGCGTCGAGCCTTCTTGATGGACATGACTATTCGTCACAAATCATTCAGCGTATCGCCGGGGTTCCAGTAATACTCGATGCATCGGGATGCCCTCATTCCCCTTTTTTCGAAGTTGAATATGATGACAGGACGATTAGGTTTACAAGTCAAGCAAGTTAATAATCTATGTGGTCAATGTGATACCGTTGAACCCGCATATCGATACCGCTCAGCCATTCGCCTCGCCCCCGTCGCACGTATCTTCATTCGGTCTGTCATCATTAATCTAACGATGCTTTGAGGAACGTAGGTGCTTCTAAATGTACTGTCGACTTCTTCTCAAACTAATCCTAAGAGACAAGGCCGTATGGATTTGTACGCTCGTTCTCGCTGCAGCCTTTTCCGTCCCCATTGCGTTCAATTCACCCATCTACGGGCCCTTCTTTATGAAGCAGGGCATGCAGGGCTTTGTCGACGCATTCAATACGCGCGCGCCCCAAGCCGGAGGCACAGACCTATCGCCAGAGCAGCAAGATGACGCAGAGCTTGCAAGATACGCGAACGCCGCCCTCGCCGCTCAAACCGACGCCGCCTTTCTCGATTCTGCCGAGAGCTACTACGCGCTCATGGGCGAAGGCTTCCAATCCGGGTCCATCGTGGGAGACCGAGAGACCAATGCCGCAGACCTCGCGTATTGCCGCGCCCTGAGCGGCTCCGGCATCACGGATATCCCGGCTTCCGCAAACGACCTGCCGTTCCTTTCCTTCCTGCCTTACGCCATTGCCACGGCTCCGTCTTTCCTTCCCTTCATCCCCTTCCTTCTCTCGTCGATACTCGTGCTCGGCGCCACAAGGCCCGGGACCCTGGCGGCAAAGGCGCCCGTGCCCAAATTCCGGCGCCTTATCCAGATCGTGTTTTCGATAATCGTCGCGGGGACCGCGATGCTCCTCGCCGGCCTCGCACCCGGGGGCATTTACGCCTTGGCCCTAAACGGCTTCGGGCAAATTGGGTACCCGATCGCCTTCTTCCATGACGGCGCTCTTGCCACCACGACCGCTGGAGACGTCTTCACGACCCTGCTTCTCGCGCTGCTTGCGGGCGGAACCTTGATATCCGTTTGCTCCGCCGTCCTATCGACCGCAACGAGGCGCGTCCTCGCGGGCCCCCTTACCTCAGCGCTGCTTGTCGCGGCCCCGGCATTCCCGTTGCTGTCCGATTCGGCGCTGGAGCATAATGCCGTGCTCGGGCTCCTGCCGCTGGCCGTGTTCTCGCCTATCGAGGCCACGGGCTACGTAGGATGCTTCCCGACAGAATTCATTGGCTCCGGTTCAGGCAGCGCATCGATGCTTGCCGTGGCCCTGGCATACGTCGCGGTCCTTTTTGCGGTCGGCGCCGTTGCGGCACGTTCGCCCAAACAGGCTGGACCCGCTAAAAAGCACCATGGGCTCGAGCTTCTGGACGCGAGCGTGGGATACGGAAGCACGACGATACTTTCAATCGGGTCGCTTTTCCTGAGCCCGGGAACGGCGGCGGGCCTCGTTGCCCCCAACGGCTCGGGGAAAACCACCTTTCTTGAAGCGCTGTCGGGCCAATTTCCCACCCGCATCCACTCGGGAAGCCTGGCGGCAGACGGAATCTGCCAACGTCGATCAGCCGAATTTGCAGAACTCGTCTACCTGAGCTCTTCGGGCAGCGCGGATCTCTATCCCACGCTATCGGCCATCGAGCACCTTGCTTTCGTTTGGGAGGCGTGGAAATCGGCCGCCGACATCGACTCGCTCTGCAGCTCCCTCGGAATCTCCCCATATCTCGACAAGCCGACCCGTAAACTCTCGACAGGAATGAAGCAGCAGGTAAAGCTTGCCATGGCGATATCGACCGATTGCCCGTACCTCATCCTCGATGAACCGCTGAACGGCCTCGATCCGGGAAAACGGAAAACCTCCTGCGACGCGATGCGCAGCGAGGTGGCGCGGGGACGCAGCGTGCTCATTTCAAGCCATCTGCTCGACGACCTGGCAGACCTCACCAACTCGTTCTACTTCATCGAGGCCGGCACGCTCGTGGAAAAGACCGAGTCGTCCTCGCAGACGCTCAAGCAGGAATACCTCGATACATACGAAGGAGGTGAATGACATGATAGGCAAGAGCTATGCAAAGATAGCGATTGTTGGCTTTGTACTTTGTCTTGCAATGGTGCTATGTGCATCATTTGCGAGGTATAGGTCCGAGCAGTCGTTCATCGATGGCGCTGAAAATGGGTTTGGCATAGACGGGATGTATGCCAACGATGGCGCGACCGGGCCGTCTATGGCGATTCTTGCAGGCGAAGACATGGAATGGCAAATCTGTAATGGCGATGGCTCTTGTATGAGTGGTCGTTTGGCCGCAACGAGCGATCCGAATTCGTTCGATCTTCTCGACGATGATGGAGCGGATTGCGGTTCTGTTCACCTTTCATATGCATCGCGAGACGGGATGGACGGCATTCTCTACGTCTCCCACGAAAATGGCGATTTCAAGATGCGCAGGACTAACCGAGTGCCGGCTTTTATCGAGGAGTGAGAGTTCCCGGCGGCCTGCCGATCAGGCCGCCGGGGTATCGAATCCCGCATTCATCCGTACACACACGGACGAATTCGGAAAGCAACCGTGGTATTCCTACAGGAATCGAATCCGTGAGGTCGTTGTCCTGGATACCTGGGATCCAGAGAGCGGTAGATACCTGTTCGACGGTCTGACCCAATCGACCTATCGAAACTCGATACATCGGATTGCACGACCCTGGAGGGCATGTTCAGGGGATGCTCAAGCGTCACGGAGCTTTTTGATCTCGACCGTCTTGACACCTCGAACGTCGAGAACACGTCCTACATGTTCCTCAACTGCCTGACGCTCAAGGCCGTCAGCATCTTTGGATGGGAGGCGTCCGGAATCACAGACGTCGACCAGATGCTCAGTGGCTGCTCTACCTACATCCTCGCAACCGAGGAGCAGCGCGTGAGTCCTAGGCCCTTTCGACACCACCTATATTGCGAATCAGCACCGCCGCCCACCCGACCGAATATTGCCGTTCGGCACCGCCATTAAATGCCTTCCCGCGCATCCCCGTTACGCTCGGGCTGCCATGCAGTCCAGAGAACGAGGAGGTTCCACATGGCGAGAAGGATCAGGGCCAGGGAGGTCCTGAGGCTGAGGTCGGTGAACGGGCTTTCGCAGAACGCGATCGCCCGCACCGCCCACGTCTCGAAGCACAGCGTCCAGGACGTGCTGGAAGCCGCGAGGGAGCGGGGCGTCTCCTGGGAGGACGTCGAGGGGATGTCCGAGGAGGCCGCCTACGCGCTGCTGTTCCCCGGCAGGGGCGACGCCGGGCCGGTGCACGCCGACCCCGACTGGGCACGCGTCCACCGCGAGCTCGCGAGGACCGGCGTCACGCTCAAGCTCCTGCACGCGGAGTATGCCGACGGGTGCGCGGAGGCCGGCGCGCCGTCGATGTCCTACGACAGGTTCTGCAAGCGCTACCGCCAGTACACGGTGTCGCGCAACGTGGTGAGCCGCGTCGGGCACAAGGCGGGCAGGAACATGGAGGTCGACTGGTCGGGGCCCACGATGCGGCTCGTGGACCCCGCGACCGGCGAGGTCAGGAAGGTGTACCTGTTCGTGGCCTGCCTCCCGTTCAGCCGGTACAGCTACGTCGAGCCGACGCTCGACATGAAGCAGGATACATGGCTGCTGTGCCACGTGCACGCCTTCTCCTTCCTGGGAGGCGCGACGCCCTGCATCGTCCCCGACAACCTGAGGACCGGCGTCACCGCCCACCCCAGGGCCGGGGAGCCGGTACTGAACGCGGCCTACGAGGAGCTCGCCGCGCACTACGGCTCCGCCGTGATCCCGGCGAGGGTCAGGAGGCCCCGCGACAAGCCGAGCGCCGAGAACGAGGTCTGGGCCGCCGCGACCTACGTGATAGCGACGCTTCGCGACGAGGTGTTCACCGACATGGCGGCCCTCCGCGCCGCCGTCGCCCGGAGGGTCGCGGAGCACAACGACGCGCCGTTCGCCAAGCGCGAGGGCTCGAGGCGCGAGGTGTTCGAGGAGGTCGAGCGCCCGCTGCTGAGGCCCCTGCCGGCCGAGCCCTTCGAGGTGTGCGAGTGGGTCTACGGCCGCAAGGTCCAGGCCAACTGCCACGTCGCGTACGCCCGCAACTACTACTCGGTGAGCCACCTGCTCGTCGGCTCGACGGTCGACCTGCGCGTCACCGAGGGCAAGGTGGAGGTCTTCTCCGGCGGCGAGCGCGTGGCCACGCACCCCAGGTTCCCGTCCTACGCGAGGAACCGCTACTCCACGCGCGGCTCGGACATGCCCGAGGGCAGGGCGTGGTCGGACTGGGACGCGCCGCGCATCCGCGCCTGGGCCTCGAGGGTCGGGCCCTCCTGCTCCGAGCTGGTGGACAGGGTGTTCGCCTGCTACGAGTTCGACGAGCAGGGCTTCAACGCCGCGCTCGCCGTGCTCAGGCTGTCCAGGCGCTACACCCCGGCGAGGCTCGAGCGGGCGTGCGGGATGGCGCTCGCGACCGGGAAGAGGTCGCCGCGCTACCGCGACGTCGAGCCCGTGCTGAGGTCGGGGCAGGACAGGGCGCCAGCCGGCGAGGCGTCCGGGGACTGCGGCTACGTGCGCGGCGCCGGCTTCTACGGGGAGGAGTGAGCATGGACGTCAACGCGGAGACCGCCCGCAAGCTCAGGGAGATGGGGGCGGCCGAGCTGCTCGCCGCCCTCTCCGCCCAGGACGAGGCCGTGTGCGCCGGGATGGCGTTCGCCGAGCGCGTCCAGATGGCGGTGGACGAGGCGCACTCCGACTTCATCACGCAGAAGGTCCGCAACCTGACGAGGAGGGCCGGCCTCAGGTACCCCGAGGCCGACGTCCGCTCGGTCGACTTCTTCGAGGGCCGCGGCCTCGACAGGGTGGCGGTGGCCGAGCTCGCGACCTGCGGGTTCGTCGGGCGCGGCGAGAACGTGGTTCTCCAGGGCCTCACCGGCACGGGCAAGACCTACCTGGCCTGCGCGCTCGCGAAGGCCGCCTGCGCCAGGAGGGTGAGGTCGTGCTACGTCCGCCAGCCCGACATCGAGGACCTCTGGCGCGAGAGCCGTGACCGGCCCGGCGGCGAGCGCAAGCTCGTCCGCAAGTACGGGGCGTTCGGCCTGCTCGTGATAGACGAGTGGCTGCTCGACAGGCCGGACACCGAGTTCAGGTCGATGCTGCTGGAGCTGATGGAGCTGAGGTACGGCACGGCCTCGACCGTATTCTGCACCCAGTTCAAGAAGAAGGACTGGCACCCGAGGCTCGGCGGCGGGGTGCATGCCGACGCCATCATGGACAGGATCGTGCACAACGCGGTCTGGGTCGACATGGGCGAGGCCAACATGCGGCAGCGCCGCGGATAGACCGGTAGCAATAAAAAAGCACCGGGGCCAGTGTCGGCCCCGGTGCCCAAGCGCGATATCGGCGGTGCTGTTTCGCGATATTCAACAGTGCTCAAGCGAGCAAATACTCAGCGCGAGTTCCTGAACAAAATCACCGGCTCCACGCAGCACGGAATCTGGACCCGCAACCTTTCTTAGCCCAGATCAAAATACCGGTTGTTTCCAGAAATCCTCCAGGCACCTTCTAGAGGATTTCTGGAAATGCAAATAGCTTTAGATTCCGAGCGTGTCGACCGGAGCAATAACGATGCCTTCGCCAGTTACGTGAGCCGGCATACCAAACCCGATGACGATGAGTTTCGCCGCAGGTGGCCTCTCCCCGCGATCGACCAGCTTTCGCTCGAGTCGAAGCAGATTTTCCACTGCCTCTGGGACTTGGGGGCTCCCAAGCTTGACCTCAATGGCAACCCACGAGCCGTCACGACGATGGACAATCGCGTCGACCTCCAGGTCGTCAGCGTCGTGGTAGTGAGATACGGTCGCATCGCTGGCTGCCGCGTAAACCTTGAGATCGTGCAGCACGAGGGATTCGAAGAGCAAGCCAAGGGTCTTCGGATCGGATGACAACGACTCCGGGTTCGCGCCGATGAGGGCGACGGCGAGCGATGGGTCAGCAAGGTGCCGCTTTGCGCCCTGCCGCAACTTCACCGGCGACCTGAGAGCCGGATGCCACGCGGGGACATCGTCGACGATATTGATACGGCGCAGCGCGCCCATGTAACCGGTAATCGTATTCTTTGAGACGTCAACGCCCAAATCCCTTTCGATGGACTTCATGCCGGCAAGGGTCGATTCATTGCGCGCAAGCGAGGAGAGCAAGGCCCTTACCTTAACCGGGTCGCGTTTCACTCCATCCGCCCTCGAAACGTCAGACTCGCAAACACCGTCAATATAGGCGGCGGCTATCCGCATCGCGTCGGCAGTCGTCTTACCGACCGCTTGGGGCCAACCGCCGCGGCAGAGCAAATCCGCGATACCGGCGATACCGGCGATGGATCCGAGTGATGCCGCAACGGAATCGCCATCGAGCAGCGCACCAAGCGAGACCGCTCCCGACGAAATACCGAGCTCGAAAAGCGTCATGGTATCCATCCGCAAACGGGCGATTCGACCCACACCGCTGTGCATCGGCTGGTTCTCGGCTCGCGGCGTCGCAGATCCGGTGAGAATGAACTGTCCTGGCTCCCCTCCCCTGACATCGCATTCGAATCGCACGGCATCCCATAGCTTCGGTTCCTCCTGCCATTCGTCGACAAGCCTCGGGGTCGGTCCGACAATTGCCTGGGCCGGATCGAGACGAGCGAGCTGGAGGGCCGCAAAACCGCCAGATGGGTCGGAGAGAGATAACGATGACTCGGCAAATCTCTGAGCTGTCGTTGTCTTTCCACACCATTTCGGCCCCTGAATGAGCACTGCACCAAAAATGCCAAGGTCGCGCTCGACCAAGCAGTCAACACAACGTCCTATGTACCTATCCATCGCCTTTCCCTCCAATCATCCACTTGAAATTATACTGTCTATCTGCGTCGTTGGGACAAATAACGATGACTTATTGGGACAAATAACGATAACTTATTGGGACGATTGACGATGGTTCGTTGGGACGATTTCAATTTTTCTAAGGCACCAATCAACAGCCGTGACCATATGACTGTGCGCACATGTTAGCATGGTCATATGGTCACATATTTGCAGCCGCGATTATGCTGCGACAACTCAACCGTTAGCGCTTATTAAACAGCCGACCGAGCGACCCGGGCAATCTGGTCCCGGCTCCCCCGGTCGTATTCCTACGATATCGCCCCTAAATCACCAATGCGTCAGACAAAGAATGAAGCAATGGCTATGACCACGCATACGGCAGATGCAGCGACTGCGCCTTTTTTCCTCTCCTTTAGTCCGACGAATAGGGTCGCCGTAAAGTAAATGGCGGAAATGCAGGATATAGCAAGCGAAACGAGTTCCTTGGGCGGTTTCAGCAAAAGGTCGCTAGCAAAGAGTAACGCAAGCAGGGCAAAGCCGATTGTGGCCAAGTATCTCGATTGATTTTGCGACAACATGGCAACTTCCTTTCAGAACATGCAAATGAAAAGTCGGTACGATGTCATTGCGGTTGCAAAAAAGCCGCCGCTAGGACCGGTTGTCACGAGACCGGCGATAACGCATTTTCTCGGTTTCCAGCTCATGACAGACCCCTCTCTCTCATGGTGCAACGCATACATTATGAGATATGCACATTATCTCGCTAATTAATTTCAATATCCATCATCCAACTAAAGAATACTGACTCACTGGTTCAGCGACGATGCGTTTTTACCCTTGCGTTTCCACTCGCCGCGTCGGCGGTCGGAAGGGTCTCCGTCTTGCAATCAGCGACCTTGTAACCGTGTCTGTCGAGCCAGGCGGCAAGCGCATCCCAATCGACGCGCTTCCAGTCGCCGCCCGGCGCGTGCTGCATCACGAGGCCTCCGGCGACCATGAGCGCGCGGATATGCCCTCCTTGCAGGCCAGCGATGATCCCGCCGGTGCATACGATGCCAGGTCGCTGTGCCGGCACGGCGCAAACGTATTGGCTTTTGTGCCCCTTTTGGCAACTTTAGCATGGCTGTAGGTTAAACCAACCCACAGCCATGAGTGCGTTAACGTAGTACTATGCTAATTACACGGATAAGGCAGGGGTATTTTTCTTTGGCGAATAAATTTGGATTTCATGGCAAGGGGGGTGGCGTTAAGGTTTTCATCGCTATATCAGTTGCCGTGTTCGCATTCTCTGCGCTATTTCTAAAAGTGGAGCGTTGCCAAAAAGATAGCGGAGGTGACTATTCACATTTGTGGTTCGTGAGCGGATCGGTGTTGAACGTTGACAGCTCTGGCGATTTTACCATGTCGGTCGAAAGCGAAGATCCATATAACGACGGGTCTGATCGTCTGACCATTCTGGCCTTGAATATCAACTTCATCCGAACACCTCCCATATTCATCCGTACATGTACGGA
>URDZ01000068.1:0-11480 GCA_900546725.1 uncultured Collinsella sp.
ACCTCCGTTGCGATTTCGAAAGGTTGGGTTCACGAGCCATGCCAAGTGCTCAGGAGCTGCAACATCAATTTGGTGAATATCGAGGCGCCATGCCCCGTCCATCAGATTTCGATCTCTTTTGGAAGGACCGCATGGCCGAGGCCGACGCCGTCGGGCTTGACTATGCGATCGAGACGGCATCGGTCACCGATGTCGTGACCTGCCAGTTTTTCGACCTCTGGTATACCGGCATGTGTGGCGCTCGCCTGCATGCCAAGTACCTTAAACCCGTCTCGGACGAGCCCGTGCCATTGGTACTTCAGTTCCATGGGTATCCGGGTGCAAGCCGCAGCTGGTTTGAGCAGGCGTCGTTTGCGGGCATGGGCATGGCGCTCATCGCGCTTGACTGTCCTGGTCAGGGCGGTCCCTCCGAGGATATTGGCGGATTTGAGGGTACGACGGTCGCGGGCCATATTGTCGCCGGTATCGACGGCGATCCGGCCAACCTCTACTATGTCCGTCTGCACCAGGACATTCGCATCCTGTGCCGTATCGTCCGCGAGCTCGAGGGCATCGATTTAGCCCGTGTGTTTGTGAACGGCGCGTCGCAGGGCGGCGGTTTGGGCATTGCGACCTGTGCACTTAACAGCGAGCTTATCAATCGCGCCGCCATCCTCTATCCCTTCCTGTCGGATTTCCGCTTGGTCTGGGATTTGGATGCCGACGACATTGCCTACGAGGGCCTGCGCTATTGGTCTCGCTGGTTTGACGAGGATTCGACTCGTATTGACGAAGCCTATGCCAAGCTGGCGTACTTCGATTCCAAGAACTTTGCCCCTATGGTCAAATGCCCCGTGCTGTTTGGCACCGGCACAGCCGATATCGTCTGTCCGCCAGCGACGCAGTTTGCGGTCTATAACAACCTGACCTGCGAAAAGCGTCATGAGTTCTTTGAAGGCTTTGGCCACGAGGAGATTCAGGATTTTGACGATCTGATCATTCCGTTTTTCTGCAAGGGAGGGGAGGCTCATGTCTAAGTGCGAGAGCAATGTCGACGAGCTGATTGTCCCCGGACTCGTGGGAATTCCTGGAACGGTTTCGTCAAGGCTCGCAGAATATCGGGACTGGCGCGGTGATGTCCAAGCAGATGTTTCTGATTTAGAGACATGCGCTTCGAATCTTGAGATTCAAGGCCTGGCCATTACGGCGATTGACTTTGTTAACCCCTGCGCCCGTTACTCGGAGGTCTCCTTTGAGCTCGGTGACGATGCGATTCACGCTCGTTTGATCGAGCCTGTCGGTCGTGCCCGAGTATCTGAGCGCGTGCCGTTGTGCCTGATGTTCCACGACATCGATCGGCCTGTGCGCGGCTGGCATCACATGACGAGATTTGCCGCCATGGGGTATGCCGTCCTCGCGCTGGATGACGATGTTGCTGGTGCGGACGACCTGCAGCGGGGGATTTCTTCGCCCGCTTTTGTCGAGCGCGTCCGTTGGGGTTGCGCGCTGGCGAAGGTGGCACGCAATCTTGATGGCATGGACCCCGACCGCATCTTTGCATGGGGCGAGGGTCTTGGCGGCGGAGTCGCGCTGGCGGTTTCTGCTCTGGACGAGCGGGGCCTCGCCTGCACGGCGGTTGCCAATCCGCTTCCTGGCGGTCTCGAGGCGCTGTCGTCGAGGGTGCGCGGATCGGTGCTCATGGGTACATCGCTTATGGATACCGTGAGCGACCCCAAGGGCCAGTTTGCCGTATTCAACGGTCTTGAGTGTGACCGAAGGCATATCATCTATGCAAAATACGCTCACGAGCGCATCAATGCGTTCGAAAACGAAGTCATCGACTTCTTTAACCAAACGTTCTACCCGTGTTCTTTGGCCTAGACGGCCTGGACACTGCCAACAAGAGTGGGTGGCATAGGGTCGCCCGCCAGACAACTAAGGAGATTCTTGTGGCAACTCAGAAATTCACCGGCGTTATCCCTCCCGTCGTTGTTCCCGATACCGAAGACCACCAGCTCGACGTTGCCTCCTTTGAGCGCAGCATCAACCGCATGATCGATGCCGGCGTCGATGGCCTGTTCTTCCTGGGCTCCTCGGGCGAGGTCGTCTTCTCCACCGACGAGCGTCGTCGTCAGATCATCGCCGAGGCCGTCCGTATCGTCGATCACCGCGTGCCTGTTCTGGTCGGCATCATCGACACCGAGACCGAGCGCATGATCGAGCACGGCAAGGTCGCTCAGGAGCTGGGCGCCGATGCGCTTGTCGCCACCTGCCCGTTCTATGCCCTGCAGGGCATGACCGAGGTCGAGGAGCACTTCCGCATCCTGCATGAGGAACTGGACCTGCCCATCTTCGCCTACGACATCCCCGTGTGCGTCCACACCAAGCTCCCCTGGAAGCTCCTTGCCAAGCTCGGCGCCGAGGGCGTTCTGGCCGGCGTCAAGGATTCCTCGGGTGATGACATTTCGTTCCGCTACCTCGTCCAGGAGAACGAGAAGAACGGCCATCCGATGAGCATTCTCACCGGTCACGAGGTTGTTGTCGACGGCGCCTACCTCGGTGGCGCCGACGGTTCCGTCCCGGGTCTCGCCAACGTTGAGCCCGAGGGCTACGTGCGTCAGTGGAAGGCCGCTCAGGCTGGTGACTGGGCTACCGTCAAGGCCGAGCAGGATCGCCTCAACGAGATTTCGCACATCTGGGATGTCACCTCGGGCGTCCAGGGCTATGCCGGTGGCGTCGGCGCCTTCAAGACCGCTATGAACCTCATGGGTATCTTCGACAGCCCGACCATGCCGCGCCCGGTGAAGGCCATGACCGGCGAGAACGTCGAGGCGATTAAGAAGGTCCTCCAGGACAACGGTCTCCTGTAAAGCTTCCCCAGGCACCCGATCTTGGGGCTCAAGTGGTCGGGCGTGACCCATTAGGTCAACGCCCGACCACTTTCACCCCAACCTCGGGCACCTGGGAAACCTTTACTGAGTTGCGGCGATAACACCGCCTTCATTTCCTGTAGTTGTTTTTATCTCCTAAGGAGAGCGACATGGAGAACAAGTACGTCTGCTCTGTCGATATCGGCGGAACTAAGATCGCGACTGCCATCATGGAGTACCCGGCTGACGGCAGCGTGCCCCATCCCGTTTTTGAGGCCGAGGTTCCTACCGAGGCCCAGGAGGGCGGCGAGGCCGTCTTCCAGCGTATCGAGGCGTCCATCAAGGCTGCTCTCGAGGCGAATCCCGATGTCGAGGTCCTTGGCGTCGGTATCGGTGCCGCCGGCGTCGTCGATCCCAAGACGGGCGCCATCGCGTATGCCAACGAGATCATGCCCGGCTGGTCCGGCGTTCAGTTG
Organism: uncultured Collinsella sp.; assembly: GCA_900546725.1. GTDB lineage: Bacteria > Actinomycetota > Coriobacteriia > Coriobacteriales > Coriobacteriaceae > Collinsella. The sequence continues at coordinate 3,326 of URDZ01000068.1, forward strand.
GGGCCGCGTCTGCGCGAGGACCTCGGTCTTCCCGTTGCCGTCGTAGGCGACGTGCAGGCTCATGCTCTGGGCGAGGCCCACTGGGGCGTCGGCAAGGGCAAGTTCTCCGTCTTGTGTCTTGGCATCGGTACGGGCATCGGCGGCGCATATGTCGAGAACGGCCGCGTGATGCAGGGCTTCCATGGTGCTGCTGGCCATATGGGCCACATCGAGTGCTCGGCTGCCGCCGGCATTCCGTGCGCCTGCGGGCGTTCCGGCCATCTGGAGTCGGTTGCTTCGGGCACATCCATTGGTCGAATGTACGATGAGCGTTTTGGCCGCGTCGACCCCAGCCGTCCTTCGGTCGGTCGCGATGTGAACGACCTGTGCCGTGCGGGCGACGCAAAGGCGACCGAGGTCATCCATGACGCCGGCTTTGCGCTGGGCGCCAGCTTGGGCTCGCTCGCTAACATCCTGGACCCTGAGGTCATCGTGCTTTCGGGCGGCGTGATTCACCAAGGTCCCGATTGGCGTTCGCAGACGTGGAAGGATTCGGTGCACGAGGGCTATGCCAGCCAGGCGCTCGATCCGCTTCAGAACACACCGATCCTCATCGGTTCTCTGGAGGGCGATGCTCCGCTCATCGGTGCTGCTGAGCATCTTCTTGCCTCGTTGAAGTAAACGTATCTGCTGTAGGAGCCTCCCGAGACAACACGCCTCGGGAGGCTGTTCTGAGAAAGGTTGCAGCCTTATGACCGTCGATCCTTTGATTCAATCCCTGAAGGGCAAGCTCGTCGTGAGCGTTCAGGCGTATATGGGCGAGCCGCTTCGTACGCCCGAGACCATGGCGCAAATGTCTCGCGCTTGCGAGCTCGGCGGCGCTGCCGCCATTCGCTGCCAGGGCCTTGCCGACATTGCCGCCATTAAGGGTCGCTGTGAGGTTCCCGTCATCGGCCTGTGGAAGGATGGGCACGAGGGCGTTTACATCACGCCGACGCTGCGTCACGCTCGCGCCTGCGTTGCTGCCGGTGCCGATATCGTGGCGATCGACGCCACCGATCGTCCGCGCCCCGATGGCAAGACGGTCGAGGATACCTTCCGCCCGCTGCACGAGGAGGGTGTGCTCCTGATGGCGGATTGTGCCACCATCGAGGATATTCGCCGTGCTGTTGATATGGGCTTTGACCTGGTATCCACCACTCTTTCTCATGGCGTCGCCGCCATCGACTGCACCATGGCCGATGGCCCCGACCTGCCGCTCCTGCGTCAGGCGACTGAGGAATTCCCCGGCCTTCCCATCATTTGCGAGGGTCGCGTGCATACGCCCGAGGAGGCTCGCGCCGCGATCGATGCTGGCGCCTGGGCCGTTGTCGTCGGCACCGCCATCACGCACCCCACGAGTATTACGAGTTGGTTCAAGGCGGCGCTTGAGGCGTAAGACAGGCCTCGTATCCGCTCTGGGCGCTATACTCAATATAGGCAATTGACCGCGCGGGATCCGGGTTGCTGGGTCCCGCGCTTGTTTTCTGGAGGCAGCACATGCAAAAGGGAGATGCCATGGATGCGGCGGAGCGCTCGGAGCGTATCCCCGATATCGTCATCATCACCGGAATGTCTGGATCGGGCCGCACACAGGCCATGCACGTGTTCGAGGACATGGGCTATTTTTGCATTGATAACCTGCCTCCGCGTCTCATCGCCCAGCTTGCCGAGCTCGTCGGCATCAATACGGGCGTGGGCAGGCATCTCGCCGTCACCTGCGATTTGCGTAGCCAGGGACTGTTTGACGAGTTGCTCGATGCGGTCGCCGCGCTCGAAGAGCGCGAGATGAGCTGCGACATCGTGTTCCTGGAGGCTTCTGACGAGGTGCTGATTCGTCGCTACAGCGAAAATCGCCGCCGTCATCCCATTGCCAAGCCGGGGGAGACTACGGCCGATGCCATTCAGCGCGAGCGCCTTCAGCTGCAGGGCGTGCGCGACCGAGCCGATATGATTATCGACACGAGCCGCCTGCGCACCTCTGCGCTGCGCAACAAGCTACGTATGGCATTTTCCGAGCTGTCCGACCAGCAGCTTATGGATGTCCACGTGTTCTCGTTTGGCTTTAAGCACGGCATGCCCGTCGAGGCGGACATTATGATCGATGTCCGCTTCCTGCCCAATCCGTTCTACGATCCCGAGATGCGCACGATGACCGGTCTCGATAAAAAGGTCTCAGATTTTGTTCTGGACCATCCCAAGACGCAGGAGTTTTGGAAGGCTTGGACACAGCTGCTCGATACGGTGATGCCGGGCTATATCGCGGAGGGCAAGCCGCAGCTTTCTATCGCCATCGGCTGTACAGGCGGCCAGCACCGCAGCGTTGCCATTGCCGAAGCCACGGCACGTTATTTGGAAGGTGCCCAATATCACGTGAGCATTTCCCATCGCGACCTGTCGCGCGCCAACACGAAAGCATAGGCCTGCATGTCGTTTACCGCCGAGGTGCGTGACGAGCTCGCGCGCTGCGAACCCGAATGTGAATACTGCGATTTGTCGACGCTTGCCGCCCTGACGCGTGTGAGCGGTACACTTTCGCTGGCCGGCTCCGGGCGGTATCGTTTGACGGTCGCGACCGAGACGGGCGCCGTCGCGCGCACGATGATCACACTGACGCATCGCATCCTTAAGCTCAAAACGGAATTCACCGTTCGTAAATCGGTCTTGCATAAGGTCCGTAACTATCTCATTACCCTGCCCGATCAACCCGACCTGGACAAGGCTCTTGTGCTGCTGGGCATTCTCGACCGCAGGGGAGGGCTCGTCGCCGGTGTTCCCCGGCACATCGTTGCCCGTCCCTGCTGCAGGCTTGCCTACATCCGCGGCGCGCTCATCGCCGGCGGTTTCGTGGCCGATCCCCGCGGCGATTTTCATTTGGAGATCGCGGTGCAGGGCGAGCAATATGCCAAGGGGCTTTGCGATCTGTTGGAGCAGATTGGGGTCCATGCTCGTGTTAATGCGCGGCGGGGGTCATATGCCGTGTACATTAAGAGCGCCGAGGAAATCGAGCATCTATTAAAGCTGATTGGTGCCAAGCGCAGCGTTGCCGAGATTGAGGAGGCGCGCGCGGTCAAGTTGGTTAAGAACGATGTGAACCGTCGCGTGAACGCCGAGCTCGCCAACCAGACCAGAAGCGCCGGTGCTGCCCAGCATCAGCTTGCGCTTATCGATGAGCTCGAGCAGCGAGGCCTTCGCGATGCGCTTCCGGATGCCTTGGCGGTCTTTTGCGACCTGCGCGAGCGCTATCCCGATCTTTCGCTGCGTGATTTAGGGGAGATGGCTGACCCTCCCTTGTCGAAGTCGGCCCTCTACCATCGTGTTTTACGGCTTGAAAAGCTCATTGAAGCAAACAGGTAGGTTAAAGTATCGACTTATATACGGATTTAGCTGCTATTTTATTCTTTAAAGCGTTTTAACGCAAATTTGATTTTCAATTTCGAGCATTCTCGTGAAATTCAAGTCAAAAAAAAGGTATATTAGGCGAGTGGTTAGTTTGTGGGCCTCAACGGCGGGCGCTGTAGCTCGCGGGGGCCTTACGAAAGGAGACACAATGGCAGTAAAGGTTGCTATTAACGGCTTCGGTCGCATCGGTCGTCTGGCTTTCCGTCAGATGTTCGGTCATGAGGGCTCCGAGATCGTCGCTATCAACGACCTCACCTCTCCCGATATGCTCGCTTACCTGCTGAAGTACGACTCCACGCAGGGCAACTACGCTCGCGATCACGAGGTCGTTGCTGGCGAGGATTCCATCACCGTTGACGGCAAGGAGATCAAGATCTACAAGGAGGCCGACGCCAACAACCTGCCTTGGGGCGACCTCGACGTCGACGTCGTTCTCGAGTGCACCGGCTTCTACACCAGCAAGGCTAAGGCTCAGGCCCACATCAACGCTGGCGCCAAGAAGGTCGTCATCTCCGCTCCGGCCGGCAGCGATCTGCCCACCATCGTGTACAACGTCAACCATGAGACGCTGACCGCTGAGGACAACATCATCTCCGCTGCTTCCTGCACCACCAACTGCCTCGCCCCGATGGCCAAGGGTCTGAACGACTTCGCTCCCATCGTGTCCGGCATCATGACCACCATTCACGCCTGGACTGGCGACCAGATGCCGCTCGACGGCCCGCAGCGCAAGGGCAACAAGCGTCGTAGCCGCGCCTGCGCCGTCAACATCGTCCCCAACACCACCGGTGCTGCCAAGGCTATCGGCCTGGTTCTCCCCGAGCTCAACGGTAAGCTCATCGGTGCCGCCCAGCGCGTCCCGACGCCGACCGGCTCCATCACCAACCTCTACGCTGTCGTTGACAAGAAGGTCACCGTCGACGAGGTCAACGCTGCTATGAAGGCCTACGCTGCCACCATCTCCGAGACCTTCGGTTACAACGAGGACGACATCGTCTCCACCGACATCATCGGCGAGACCCACGGCTCCATCTTCGACGCCACTCAGACCATGTGCTCTGACCTCGGCAACGGCCAGACCCTCGTTCAGGTCACCTCTTGGTACGACAACGAGAACTCCTACACCTCTCAGATGGTCCGCACCATCAAGTACTTCGAGAAGTTTGTTGCTTAATTTAGCTTTTAGCGAATAGCTCGTTGAGCGTCTAAAGAAGGGCGCGGCCTTATAGGGCTTACACCCTAGGGTCGCGCCCTTTTTATAAGAAATCGTCTGCCGTAATGGGAGGCAGACACGTACGAAAGGTAGAAGCAAACATGGCCTTTACCAAGAAGACCGTCCGCGACATCGATGTCGACGGAAAGCGCGTTCTCGTCCGCGTTGACTTTAACGTGCCTATCAAGGATGGCGTCGTTGGCGACACCACCCGTATCAAGGCTGCCCTGCCCACCATCAACTACCTCGTTGAGCACAACGCTCGCGTCATCCTCATGAGCCACCTCGGCCGTCCCGAGGGCACTGGCTTCCAGCCCGAGCTGTCCCTTGAGCCCGTCGCCAAGAAGCTCGCTGAGCTCTCTGGTCTCGACGTTGCCTTTGTCGCCGACACCTACGGCGAGAAGGCTGCTGAGGCTGTCGCCGCCGTCGAGCCGGGCAAGGTCCTCGTTCTCGAGAACGTCCGTTTTGACAAGCGTGAGAAGAAGAACGATCCCGAGATCGCCAAGAAGCTCGCTTCCTATGGTGACGTCTTCGTTCTCGATGCCTTCGGCACCGCTCACCGCGCCCAGGGTTCCGTCGTGGGCCCCGCCGCTTACCTGCCTGCCGTCGCCGGCTTCCTGCTCGAGAAGGAGGTCGACACGCTGACCGGCATCTTCGCCGAGCCCGAGCGCCCCTTCGTCGCCATCGTCGGCGGTTCCAAGGTTTCCTCCAAGATCGGCGTTCTCGATCACCTCATCGACTCTGCTGACACCCTGATTATCGGTGGCGGTATGGCCTACACCTTCTTCCTGGCTCAGGGCCTGTCCGTCGGTCAGTCCCTCAAGGAAGAGGACTGGGTCGAGCGCGCTGGCGAGATGCTCAAGAAGGCCGAGGAGAAGGGCGTCAAGATCCTGCTCCCCATCGACAACCGCGTTGCCGATCACTTTGGCGAGGACGCTGTCCCCGAGGTTGTCGCTTCCGACGCTATCCCCGACGATCGTGAGGGTATGGACATCGGCCCCAAGACCGAGGAACTTTACGCCGAGGCCGTCAAGGGCGCCAAGACCGTGTTCTGGAATGGCCCCATGGGCGTCTTCGAGTTCGATAACTTCGCTCACGGCACCCAGGCTATCGCCGAGGCTGTTGCTGAGGCCGACTGCACCTCGATTATCGGCGGTGGTGACTCCGTCGCAGCTGTCAACAAGTTCAACCTGGCCGACAAGATGAGCTGGATCTCCACCGGTGGTGGCGCTTCCATGGAGCTCGTCGAGGGTAAGGCCCTGCCCGGAGTGGAGGCGCTTCTCGATGCCTAATCGCACCCTTCTTATCGCTGGTAACTGGAAGATGAACAACGACGTCGCCGAGGCCGCCAAGCTCGCCGACGAGCTGGCTCAGGCTCTGCCCGAGGTTCCGGCTGGCGTCGAGGTGCTCGTCTGCCCTCCGACCATCGACATCACCACGGTTCATGACCGCATTCAGGCTGCCCCCATCGCCCTCGGTGCACAGAACGTGTACTGGGAGGCCAAGGGTGCCTTCACCGGTGAGTCCTCTTGCGACATGCTCAAGTCCGCTGGCTGCACCTACTGCATCATCGGCCACTCCGAGCGTCGTGACTACTTCCACGAGACTGACGAGGACCAGAACAAGAAGGCCAAGGCCCTCGTTGCCGCCGGTCTTGTTCCCGTCTTCTGCTGCGGCGAGTCCCTCGAGGTCCGCGAGGCCGGCACCTATGTCGAGCACGTCGTGAACCAGGTCAAGGCTGGCCTTGCTGGTCTTGAGATCACCTGCCCCAAGCAGGTCGTCGTCGCCTACGAGCCCATCTGGGCCATCGGCACCGGCAAGACCGCTACCGCCGAGGACGCTCAGGAGGTCTGCGGCGCTATCCGTGAGACCCTCAAGGAGATGTTCGGCGAGGAGCTCGCTAACGGCATCCGCGTGCTGTATGGCGGTTCCGCCAAGCCCGGCAACATCGCCGAGCTCGTCGCCAAGCCCGACGTTGACGGCGCCCTCGTGGGCGGCGCTTCGCTCAAGGCTGCCGACTTCGCCTCTATGGTCGTCAAGGCAGGCGAGTAGGACATATGGCACAGCGTCATCTTCCTGCACTCCTGATCATCATGGACGGCTGCGGCCTGGCTCCGGCCGATGGCGAGAACGCCGTCGCCGCTGCCAAGACGCCCTTCCTTGATAGCCTGTACGAGAAGTATCCTCACACCACGCTCGGTGCTTCGGGCGAGGACGTGGGCCTTCCCGACGGTCAGATGGGCAACTCCGAGGTGGGTCACCTCAACATCGGTGCCGGCCGCATCGTGTTCCAGGAGCTTTCGCGCATCAACAACGCCATCAAGGATGGCTCCATCGCCAAGAACGAGGTCTTCGTCAAGGCTATGGACGACGTCAAGGCTGACGGCAAGACTCTCCACCTCATGGGTCTTATGAGCCCTGGCGGTGTTCATTCTCACATGAACCACGTCGAGGCTCTGGTCAAGATGGCTGCCGAGCATGGTGTCAAGACCGTTCGCGTCCACGCCTTCATGGATGGCCGCGACGTTGACCCGCAGTCCGGTGCCGGTTACATGAGTGAGTTCTGCGCCTTCCTGGCTAAGATCTCTGAGGAGACCGGTTGCGACGCTCGCGTTGCCACCGTCTCGGGCCGTTATTGGGCCATGGACCGCGATAATCGTTGGGAGCGCATCCAGCGCGCCTACGACGTCATGGTCAACGCGGCCGATGCTGATACCGACCCCGTTGCCGGTATCAAGGCCTACTACGAGAAGGATCCGCGCGGCGACGAGTTCGTCGAGCCCTTCGCTGCCCACAACGAGGGCATCCACGAGGGCGACGCGGCCATCTTCTTCAACTTCCGTCCCGACCGCGCCCGTCAGATGACCCGCGTGTTCACGGACAAGGAGTTCGACGGCTTTGAGCGCGAGCAGATCAAGCTTTCGCACTTTGTGACGATGACTGAGTACGATCCGACGTTTGACGTCGAGGTCGCCTTCCCCAAGACGTTCCCCGAGAACGTCCTGGCCGACGTTATCGCCGCCAATGGCCTGAAGCAGCTGCACACCGCCGAGACCGAGAAGTACGCCCACGTGACGTTCTTCCTCAACGGCGGCATCGAGGAGCCCAAGGAGGGCGAGGAGCGCGTACTCGTCGCTTCCCCCAAGGTCGCTACCTACGATCTGCAGCCCGAGATGAGCGCTCCCGAGGTTACCGAGAAGCTTGTCGCTGCCATCAACGAGGATCGCGCTGATTTCTACATCGTGAACTTCGCGAATTGCGACATGGTTGGTCACACCGGTGTCTTCGACGCCGCCGTTAAGGCCGTCGAGGCTGTTGACGACGCCCTGTCCAAGGTTGTCCCGGCGATTCTCGCCAAGGGCGGCTTTGCGCTGATTACCGCCGACCACGGCAACGCCGATCACATGTTTGACGTTGCTTCCGACGGTTCCAAGCATCCGTTTACGGCTCACACCACCAACCGCGTGCCGTTCATCATCGTTGATGAGAAGGCCAAGCTCACCGGTATCGAGGACGGCCGTC